>DASVLM010000400.1:0-4113 GCA_036384875.1 Noviherbaspirillum sp. | reverse complement strand
TCGATGATTGCGCGCAATTGCGGCTGCGTGTCTTCACGCAGCTTGGCAAATGCGCCCCATGAAGACTTGTCAGGCGGAATCTGTACTGTGGCAAGCCATTTGCCGTTCATGTGACCGAAGAAATCGTCCTGCAGGCGGACGTTCTTGTCGATGTACTGCAGGTCGATGCCGGAAGCCGGTTGGGCAATTCCTTGCTGGCCAAAGGCAAGCGCCGGTCCGGCCGCCAGCGCGGCACACATGACGCTCGCTGCGTAACGGTTCATTGATTCGTCTCCTGTATTCACCAAGGTGAGGACAAGAGCAAAATTTATCACGCACGCCGTTCGTACGCAGGTCTTGCCGTCGCGATGCTTGCCTTGCTTCGCGACAAGCGATCAAGGAACCAGACAAGCAGCACGGCGGCAACCGTCAGGCCCAATACAAGGCCGATCCAGAAACCGGTGGCAGCCATCGGTTGCGTCGGGCTGAACGGCAGCCATTCCGGTGCAAGTCCGAGCACGCAGCCGAGCGGCAGCGACAGTCCCCAGAATGATGTCAGGTGAATGACCATAGGCGGACGCGTCACCTTGTAGCCGCGAATTGCGCTGGCCGTCGCTGCCTGCGTTGCATCCGACAATTGAAAGAGCGCAGCGAACAGCAGCAAGTGCATGGTGAGCTGCCGTACCGATTCATCCGATGTGTAGGCCGCCGCAATTTGCGCACGGAACAATGCAATGAATGTGGCAGAGAGAACGGCGAACGTCATCGACATCCCGACGCCAACCCACGAGACGAAGCGAGCACGAACCGGGTCGCCTTCCCCCAGCGCGTGGCCGACCCGCGTGATCAGGCCGATGCCGAGGCTCATCGGTACCATGAAGACCAGCGAGGCGAAGTTCAGCGCGATCTGGTGCGCAGCCACGGTGATCACACCGAAGCGCGCGACCAGCAGTGCAACCGAGGCGAAGGCGCTGACCTCGGCAAAGAAGGTGACGCCGATCGGCAAGCCCATGCGCAGCATTGCCCCTATTTCATGCCAATCCGGCTTTTCCCAGCGTGCGAACGGCCAGGTATCGCGGTAGGCCGGCGCGCGTCGCATCCACAGCAGCATCGCGCCCAACATCAGCCACATCCCTAGTCCGGTTGATACGGCGCAACCCACTGCACCCAATTGCGGCAGGCCCCAATGTCCGAACACCAGCAGCCAATTGACGAAGATATTGAAAAGCAGGCCGCCGATGGCGATCACCATGATCGGCCTCGATTCATGCAGGCCCATGCTGTAACCGTAGAGCGCGCGGAAGACGGCGAAAGGCGGCAGCCCGATGCTGATCACGTGCGAGAAGGTGGTCGCCTTGGTGCGCACCACCGGGTCGAGCGTCATGAAATCGAACACGAAGGCCGACAGGTTCATGGCCGCGCAGGCTGCGATGCCGGCAAATATGCCAAGCCACATCGCCTGGCGCACCACGTGCGGTACACGCTCGCCGTTGCCAGCGCCTGTCTCATGGGCAACAACACTGTTGACGGACATCATGATGCCCATGACGGTGACGAGTACGATCACCCACACCGAAGCGCCGAGCGAAACCGCGGCCAGGTCTTCCGCGCTGACATGGCCGGTCATGGCGACATCTGCCACGCCCATGCCGACATTCGCCAGCTGGGCGACCAGCACCGGCCAGGCAAGGCGCCAGAGTGCTGCGCTTTCAAGGCGAACTGCGGACCAGCGGGACAAGGCGGAATCATTCATGGAGGGGCAGGGAGTGAGACAAACGAAAAGACAAACGAAAAATTGTAAAGCGATTCGCACAACCAGGCTGGCGCCCGGTTGCGTACCAAAACTCCCATATTTTGGGGATGGTACCGTTGGTAAGTCTGCATGTACCATCGTTCACGATTTTTGTGACGGGCCGTTTTCTACCGAAATTGCGTTGTGCACCGCGTCATGAGCGCGCATGTCAATACGCCGCCGTACGACCAATGCAGGATCGCCTCTGAACCACTACCATACGAGCCCTTGTTTTCCGACCAAACACTTGAGTGCCTGGCGTATTTCCAGCGGTGGCTGATGCCACGCCACCAGGAAGCCGCGCGCATCTGCGCGCGCTTGCGCCGTATTGCTCCCGACTACGCGAGCTTCCAGCGCGAGGCGTCAGTTGATGGCCGGCTGCGCGACGCCCTGCGGAGCCGATTCGATGCCTTTGAAGACGCCGGCCGCCTGATCCTCGCCGGCACCATGCGCGCGGACCTGTTTTTCGATGCATGGCATGACGTACCTGGAGCATGGCGCGAAGCGCGGCCTTATGTACTCGGCATGCGAGCAGAAGCTGCCGAACCCGGGTTGTACGAGTATTTCGAATGGCTAGCCCAGCGCGCGGAGGAACACAGGGAAGACGCATTGCGCACGCAACCGAAATGGCGGCCGCTTTCCTATCCCGAGCCGACGTCCGCCGACAAGGTGATTTTCGATATCTTCAACGAGCACAGCCTGCCGCCATCAAATGATCCGGGCTGGATGCTGTTTACCATGCTGCAGCGTCACGGACGCAGTGCCGAAGGATTCGAGCGGCTCGTTCCACAGTACAGCGAAGCCGAACTGGATTTCGAACGCTTCATGGATGCGTACCAACGTGCAGGCGCACTGGTGAAGCACGGCATCATGCATCCGACCCTGTTCTTCACCAGCTGGCGCAGCCCGATCGAAATCTGGACTGCCGCTGAAGAAGGTGTGGGAGTCATGAAGGCGCGCCGTGGATTCATCCGCCTTTGGGACAATGTCGGCTGGTTGGCGAATTTCGAGCTGGAGTGGCACAAGCGCATCGTCGGCCTGGCCCAGGATCTGGGCAGTTACCGGGCATCTGCAGGATAGCGGACAGCGAGCCCCGGCACGCGCTGGCGTGTTTCATGTATCGCCTCTACACCTTGGCGTCCGGTGCGTTGCCCTGCGCAACCTTGACGTTCGAGCGGCCGTTGTTCTTGGCATCGTACATTGCAGCGTCCGCCTGTTTCATCAACGACTTCCCATCCAGGCCGTGCCACGGAAAGATCGCGATCCCGATGCTGGCCGAGATGTCGAAAGAGTGGCCGGCAATATCGTAGGGTTCGGTCAGGAGCCCGAGGATCTTGTTCGCAACCAGGACGGCGGCTTGCTCGTCCTCGATTTCCGACAGCAGCGCAACGAATTCGTCGCCACCCAGCCGCGAGGCGGTATCCGATTCGCGCATGCAGTTCTGCAGGCGCTTTGCCACTTCCTTCAACAGCAGGTCGCCATAGGCGTGGCCGAAGTTGTCATTGACCGGCTTGAATTTGTCGAGGTCGATAAAGAGCAGCGCCAGGCGAATGTGATGCCGGCGCGCGTTGGCAATCGCTTGCCGCAGGCGTTCGTCCAGCAGCTTGCGGTTAGGCAGCCCCGTGAGGGTGTCGTACAGCGCGAGCTGCATAGCCTGGTGCGCGGCCTGTAGCGCACGCGCCCTGTCATCGAGGAAGAGCCAGATCAGCAGCGCGACCATCAAGCTGATGCTGATGCCGGCCTGCAGGATCAGCAGGGGCCGGTCGGAGCGACGGGCATGTTCGAATGTCGGCGGAGCGGTCACAGCGAGTGTCCAGACTTTGTCCGCAACCCGGATGCGCTCGACCGTGGTCAGGTCCGGGTGCGAACCTTGCGGACTGGTGAGCATGGAAGAGTCGAAGAGTTTTGTCGCTTCCGAGCGCTCTACGGACGCATACACTTCGATGTCGAGCTCATCTTCATATTCGCCGACAAGGCCGCGCATGAAGTCGTTCATGCGGAAAGGCGCATACACCCAGCCGGCCAAGGCGGCGCGGCGTTGAGCTTCGGTGTCGGGCGACGTGCCGCGGCGGTAGACAGGCGCGTACATCAGAAATCCAGGTTGCACGTCCGTGTCGCCTTCCTGAACCAGCGTCACTTTGCCGGTGACCGCGGTTTCGCCTGTGTCGCGTGCAAGTTCCATGGCCGCACGGCGATTGGGCTCGGTGAGCATGTCGTAACCGAATGCGCGCTGGTTTCTCTCGGTAAAAGGTTCGATGTACACAATTGATGAATAAACGTCGCGCTTGCCTTCCGGCCAGATCGTATAGCGCGGGAATCCCTGGCTGCGCACCTCGGCGATA
>DASVLM010000399.1:0-12866 GCA_036384875.1 Noviherbaspirillum sp. | reverse complement strand
GGTCGGTGACGCCGATCAGCACCGTGGTGTTGAAGGTCGTGATGAGTCCTCCGCGCATGGCGCGGAAGACGCGACGGAAGCCGATGTCGAGTGCACGGCAGGTTGCGGCGACGATGGTGGCTGAGCGGATCAGGTACATGCCGAACACCACCCATGCCACTGCCTGCAGCGAAACCATGGAAGCGGCAACGGCAGCAAGCACGAAGATGATGGCCACCGGTAGCTGGATGACGAATTCCTTTTGTGTCTGTCCCGATACCCATAGCAGCGGCGTTGCCATGCCGAGCAGCAGGTAAAGCGGCATTGCCAGCGCAATCGGCTGCAGCAGTTCGGCCGCCGAAAGCCAGGCATTGCCGTAGAGGCTCTGCACGATGGTGTCGGCTGCGACGGCAATGCCGGTGAACACCGGGAAGAGCACCAGCGTGACGGCGCCCATCATGGTGAGCAGGCCTTTGCGCAGGCGGTCGAAATCGTCCTGCACCCGCGCGCTGGCGGAAAACAGCGCACCCTGGATTACGCCGATGATGGTGAGCGCCGGATTGGAGACCAGGTTGTACGCAAGCGAATAGAGACCGATTTCGACGGACTGGAAGGCGCGGCCGATGATGACGCGGTCCACGTTGCTGATGATCCAGTTCAGGACGTTTGTGATGAACACACGCGATCCGTAGACCAGAAGATGACTGTCGCCACGCAGCCAGAACACGAAGCCGATGGGGTGGCGGCTTTTGCGGTACATGAGAATCAGGCAGGCGGTTTCGCTGCTGATGAAGGCGGCGATCAGTGCCCACACTTGCATGCCGAGCAGCGCCATCGGGATGCCGATGAACAGATAACCGATGATGTAGCTGACGACGTTCGCGGTTTGCAATGAGCGGAAGTCGAGTTCGCGCTTGAGCAGGTTCGCCGAGGGCGACGAGATCGCATTGATGAAGCAGATGACTGAAGCAACCTGGATCACCGGAACGACACGCGGTTCCTTGAAGAACATCGAGAGCGGCGTGGCAAGAAAATACACTGCGGTGGCCACGACGGCACCCAGTATCACCTGCCAGGTGAAGACGAATTTGATGTCTTCAGCAGAGACCGTCTTCTTCTGGATGAGGCCGTAGGAGATGCCGATATCGGAGAAGAATTTGCTGAAACTCAAAACGATCGAAGCGATCGCGAAGATACCATACTCGGATGGGCCGAGAAGGCGCGCAAGAATGATCTGGGTAACGATCTGTAGGGCGGCGCGCAACGCCGAACCGAAACTGCCCCAAAAGACAGCGCTGATACCCCTGCTGGATAGATTCGCTTTTTTGTCCATACCGGATGTTGATGAGCCTGAATTGCCGCGGTAGCCTGTTGCGTCTTGCTGGTGGCTGTCTTTCATTCCGATAGTGGGCAGCGAGCCGGGCAGCAGGTTCACGCAGGTACGCCATCCTGCTGCTTGCCGGCATCGATTGCAGACATCACTCGCGCACGACTTCCTGTCGGAAATGCATGTACGTTTCCTTGATGCCTTCACCCAGCCTGACCCCAGGCCGCCAACCGAGGCGTGTCAGCTTCGAGGTGTCCATCAGTTTGCGCGGCGTGCCATCAGGCTTGCTCGTGTCGAACTCGATGTCCCCGTCGAAACCGACGGCCTTGCGGATGATTTCCGCGACTTCACGTATTGTGACGTCCTCGCCTGTCCCTACATTGATATGAGATAACATGGGGGTGGTGTTTGCATCATAGGTTGCGCGGTCGAGTTCCATGACGTGCACGCAGGCGTCCGCCATGTCGTCGACATAGAGGAACTCGCGGCGCGGCGTTCCCGTGCCCCAGATCGTCACCTTGCTCGCGCCGTTCGCCTTCGCTTCGTGGAAGCGGCGGATCAGTGCGGGAATCACATGGCTGTTTTCCGGGTGATAGTTGTCGCCGGGGCCGTAGAGGTTGGTCGGCATGACGCTGCGGAAGTCGCTGCCGTATTGACGGTTGTAGCTCTCGCACATCTTGATACCGGCAATCTTCGCAATCGCATAGGGTTCGTTGGTCGGCTCCAATGCGCCGGACATCAGGTATTCCTCCTTGATCGGCTGTTCCGCCATGCGCGGGTAGATGCACGAGGAACCGAGGAACAGCAGTTTCTTCACGCCGGCACGCCACGCTTCGTTGATGACGTTCGCCTGCACCATCAGGTTGTCGTAGATGAATTCCGCCGGGTAGGTGTTGTTGGCATGGATGCCGCCCACGCGTGCCGCGGCAAGGTAAACCTCGTCGATCTGTTCGGACTCGAAGAAGGCGCGTACTTGCGACTGGTCGGTCAGTTCCAGCTCCGCGTGCGTGCGGGTGATGATGTTGGCGTAATCGCGCTTGCGCAATGCGCGCACGATCGCGGAGCCGACCAGCCCGCGGTGCCCGGCGACATAGATGCGCTTGTTCAACTGTGTCTTCATGTTCTTCCTTTGTATCTGAAGGCAGCGCTGCTGCCGTGACAAATGCCCCTTTGACGCAAGGGCAGTGCGGAGCGGTCAATCGCCGTGAAGAATGGATGAGTGATCGTGCAGCTGGAGCAGCTGCTCCTTGTTCGCCGCTTCGAGGTCGGCATGCACCATTTCGCTTACCATCTGTTCGAAGCTCACCTTCGGCGACCATCCGAGCAATTCACGCGCCTTGCTGGCGTCGCCCAGCATGCTGTCGACATCCAGCGGTCGGAAATAGCGGGGATCGACGCGCACGATGACCTGGCCGCGCCGGAGGTTTTCCTGCGGGCCGGGATCGGCGACCACGGCCATTTCATCCAGTCCTTTACCGCTCCATTCGAGGATGATGCCGAGCTCTGCCGCCGCCGCATTGACGAAATCGCGCACGCTGCGTTGCACGCCTGTAGCTATCACAAAGTCTGTTGGTTTCTCGAGCTGCAACATGCGCCATTGCATGTCAACGTAGTCGCGGGCATGTCCCCAGTCGCGTCGCGCATCGAGATTGCCGAGGTAGATGCAGTCCTGGCGGTTAAGCACGATGCGGGCGAGCCCGCGCGTCACCTTGCGCGTGACGAAGGTTTCGCCGCGCAACGGCGATTCGTGATTGAACAGGATGCCGTTGCATGCATACATGCCGTAGGCTTCGCGATAGTTCACCGTCATCCAGTAGGCATACAGCTTGGCGATCGCATACGGGCTGCGAGGATGGAAAGGCGTGCTTTCGTTGAACGCGGCCTGCCCGGCGTCGCCGAACATTTCGCAGGTCGATGCCTGGTAGAAGCGCGTCTTCTTGTCGAGCCCGAGCCGGCGCACGGTTTCGAGGATGCGCAGCGGGCCGAGCGCATTCGAGCTGGCCGTGTATTCCGGTTCTTCGAAGGACACCGCCACGTGGCTTTGCGCGGCGAGGTTGTAGATCTCGTCCGGCTGCACCTTCTGGATGATGCTGAACAGAGAGGACGAGTCGGTCAGGTCGCCGTGGTAGAGGATAAAGCGCCTCAGCGTTTCCTGCGGCTCCTGGTAGAGATGGTCGATGCGCTCGGTATTGAAGCGCGACGTGCGCCGCTTGATGCCGTGGACGATGTAACCCTTGGAGAGCAACAGCTCGGCCAGGTAAGCGCCGTCCTGCCCGCTGATACCGGTGATCAGGGCAACTTTCGGCGCATGCGATTGGGACGGAATCAAGTCCGCCGGTACATGCGGCAGGGTAGTCATGTTTTGTTCACTCATGCTTCAGCTTGCGAGAGACTCCATGAGCGCGTGCACGTCGAGTCGTGAACCCGATACTTGCGCGGGCAGGCGCTGGGCGAAGGGCAGGTTTTGCAGGAAGGAGCGGAACTGCTCCTGCACTTCCGGATGGCGCAGTGCGAATTGCACAGTCGCCTGCAGGTAACCGAGCTTGCTGCCGCAGTCGTAGCGAATGCCTTCGAACTGATACGCCAGCACCGATTCCTGTTGCAGCAGCGAGGCGATCGCATCGGTCAGCTGCAATTCGCCGCCGGTGCCCGGCTTCAGGTTGCGCAGATGGGTGAAGATGGAGGGCGTGAGGATGTAGCGGCCCACCACGCCGAGCGTGGACGGTGCTTCTTCCGGCGCGGGTTTTTCAACGATGCCGTCGAGCCGCAGCAGCCGATCGCCGTAGTGGCGGCCGGAGACCACGCCGTACGAGCGGCTATGCTCACGCGCGATCGTTTCCACGCCGATGATGCTCCTGCCATGCTCCGCATACAGGTCGGTCATCTGGCTCAGCACGGGGCGCTCGCTGTCGAGCAGGTCGTCGGCGAGTATCACCGCGAACGGCTCACCATTGACGATGCGTTCGGCGCACATCACGGCATGACCGAGGCCGAGCGCTTCGGCCTGGCGCACGTAGAAGCATTCGACGTTGTTCGGCTTGATGCTGCGTATCGTGTCGAGCAGCGCCTGCTTGTTCTTCGCTTCCAGTTCCGCTTCCAGTTCGTAGGCCTTGTCGAAATGGTCTTCGATGGCGCGCTTGTTGCGGCCCGTGACGAAGATCATTTCCGTGATGCCCGCGGCGATCGCTTCTTCGACGGCATACTGGATCAGAGGTTTGTCGACGATGGGCAGCATTTCCTTCGGGCTTGCCTTGGTGGCCGGCAGAAAGCGCGTGCCAAGGCCTGCAACCGGAAATACAGCTTTTGTGATTTGTTTTTGCATGGTCGTCTTTCTCTTGTCGAAAGTGGTGGTGAGGCGAGCGGCGGCGAAGGAGGAGCTGTCCTGTGGCAGGCCGGTTTCGCCGCGCAATGAATCAATAGGCGTTCGTTCCTGTCCATCCGCGGAAGGCGGTCCAGACGATGATGCGGATGTCCATCCACAGCGACCAGTTCTGGATGTAGTCGAGATCGAACTGCACGCGCTTGGCCATCTTGTCGACGGTGTCGGTTTCGCCGCGATGGCCGTGGATCTGCGCCCAGCCGGTGATGCCAGGCTTGACGCGATGGCGCAGCATGTACATCTCCAGCAAGTCCTTGTACATCTCGTTATGCTGCAAGGCATGCGGGCGCGGCCCGACGACTGACATGTCGCCCAGCAGCACGTTGAAAAATTGCGGCAGCTCGTCGAGGCTGGTGCGGCGCAGGAAGCCGCCGATCGGCGTGATGCGCGGATCGCCCTTCGTCGCCTGCGTTACCTTGTTGTGCTCCTGGTGCACTTTCATCGAACGGAACTTGTAGCAATTGAAGGGCTTGCCGTTCAGCCCGAGACGCGGCTGCTTGAAGAACACCGGGCCGGGCGACGACAGCTTGATGAGTATTGCGAGCACCACGAACAACGGCATCAGCAGCACGAGGGCAACGGCGGCGAACACGCGGTCGAATACATCCTTGATGACACCGTTCAGTCCGCTCGAAATCGGCTGGTTCAGGTCGACCACCGGGAAGCCGAGGAAATTGCTCATCTTGTTGCTCAGCATCTGCAGGCCCATCACGTCCGGCACCCAGCGGATATCGACCAGCGTGTTGCGCAACAGATAGCGCAGTTCCTGCAATTGCGGCGACGCCATCAGCGGCAGCGTGATCCAGATTTCATGGATGTGGTTGGCCGTGACGTAATCGGGAATCTTGCGCGGATCTTCGATGCGGTCGACGGGCAGGTTGGCGAGCGCATCGGCATCGGCAGCGTCGGCATGGATAGCCTTCACGTCGTACCCGGCCCAGTCGAGCTCCAGTGCGCGGCGATGCAGTTCGCGCCCGGTGCTGCCATATCCCACCAGCAGCACACGCTTGCTGTTCAAGCCTTTGGCCCGCAACTGGCGCAGCAGGTAATAGGCGACGGAGCGATAGACAACCAGAATGGTCACACCGCACGCATACCAATAGAACAGCCACATGCGCGACACATGGCCGACATGGTGGATCAGGAAGCTGAAGAACAGGCCGACGAGCAGTACCACCGCCCACGAACCTGCAAGGCGCACGAACATGTCTGGCAGTGCGCGGCCGCGCCAGGAGCCGTACAAGTCCAGTTGCGGAAAGAGGAAGAAGGCAAGCGCACTGCAGAAGTGCAGCAGCACGGTGTGGATCGGCGCCGCTTCGGTCAGTGGCGCCTGGAAATGGAGCAGGCTGGCAATGATGCCGGCCACTTCCAGCATTGCCACGTCGAGCAGCCGCAGTGACAGTTCCAACCGTGAAGAATTATTGTGGATGAGGTCTCGCATGGGTTTCGATTTCTTGTCGGTTGTTCGTTCGGTTGCGGTATGCTTTCCGCTGCCGCGCATCTTTCGCTTGTCTTGCATGCAGCTTTTTCAAGTTGCCGCAGAGTGAAAAATTGCTCGAAGCGGTATTACCTTTTAGACAATGGTAATCAACAAAAAACGGCGGAAATCGTTAAGTACCGTTTGCTTGCGTGCGCTCAAATACCCCATTGCTGCTCGTCAAATGCGCTGTTGTGCCGTGTCAAACGACGCGATGCCGTGAGGTAAAAGCCGCGATTTTTCTGGCCTTGCGCGGGACTCGGGCATGTGAAGGATTCGCGTCATGCACCGGGCATGCAATCCATACGGAAACGACAATTCCTGCAGGACACCCGATGCGCTATCATTCAGCACCATGACTGACAAGACTCAACAGCAAACCGCATACCAACGCATTGGCGGTGAAACGAAACTGCGCGAACTGGTCGATCGCTTCTACGACCTGATGGACCTGGAGGCCGAGTTCGCCGGCATACGCGCGCTGCATCCCACAACACTGGAAGGCTCGCGCGACAAGCTGTTCTGGTTTCTTTCCGGGTGGATGGGCGGCCCTGATCTTTTTGTCGAACGCTTCGGCCATCCGCGTTTGCGTGCGCGGCACCTGCCTTATGCGATCGCTTCTTCCGAGCGTGACCAGTGGCTGCGCTGCATGGCGTGGGCGATGCAGGATGTTGGCGTGCCGCAGACTTTGCAGGAACGACTGTTGGAATCCTTCTACCAGACCGCCGACTGGATGCGTAACAAGGCGGGCTGACCCTCATCGCGGAAACGCGAATACTCCATGAACACAATCGAACTCATTACCTTGCTGCTGCTGGCATTTGCCATTGCATTGCAGATACTTGCTTTTCTGCGCTCGCGCGGCGACAACAAGCCGATGCTTCAGTTGCATGAAGACATGAAGCAGCATCACCGCGACACCAGCGAACGGCTGGAACGTGAACTGCGCAACCAGGTGCAGAACACGGCGCAAAGTACCCGGCAGGAAATAGGCGGCAACTTCGCGCAGTTCCAGCAAGGACTGCTGGCGCAACTGACCAGCGTCGCCACCCTGCAGAACAATCAGATCGATACCTTCGCGCAACAACTTGCCAAGCTGACCGAAGCCAACGCGCAGCAGCTCGATTCGATGAGGCAGGCAATTGCCACCCAGGCACAGGCCGGGCGCGAAGAGCAGTCGGCTGCCCTGAAGCGATTCGCCGACACACTGAACCAGACGCTCAATGCGCTGACCGAATCGAATGCGCAACGCATGGCCGAAGTGCGTGCCACGCTGGAAGCGAAGATCAAGGACCTGCAGAACGACAACGGCCAGCGTCTCGAAGAGATGCGCAAGACGGTGGACGAGAAACTGCACGCCACGCTGGAGCAGCGCCTGGGCGAGTCCTTCAAGCTGGTGTCCGACCGGCTCGACAAGGTTCACCAGGGCTTGGGCGAAATGCAGCAACTCGCCGTGGGTGTGGGCGACCTGAAACGCGTGCTGACCAATGTCAAGACGCGCGGTACATGGGGCGAAGTGCAACTCTCGATCCTGCTGGAACAGGTGCTGACGCCGGACCAGTATGCGAAGAATGTCGAAACCATACCCGGCACCGGCGAGCGCGTGGAGTTCGCCATCAAGCTGCCCGGCCAGGACGACGGCCGGCCGGTGTGGATGCCGATCGATGCGAAGTTTCCGAAGGAACAGTATGAGCGCCTGTGCGATGCCGCTGAATTGTCGGACGCAGAGGGTGTGGCCGCTGCCGGGAAGGAACTGGAACGCGCCGTGCGGCTGGAAGCGAAAACGATTTCCGAGAAGTATCTCTCGCCGCCGCTTACCACCGATTTCGCCATCCTCTTCCTGCCGACCGAAGGACTATATGCCGAGATCATGCGGCGCCCCGGCCTGGCGGATGAATTGCAGCGTGTCTGCCGCGTCTGCATCGCCGGTCCGTCGACACTGACGGCCTTGCTCAACAGCCTGCAGATGGGCTTCCGCACGCTGGCGCTGGAAAAGCGTTCCTCCGAAGTGTGGCAGGTGCTGGGTGCAGTCAAGACCGAGTTTTCCAAATTCGGCGAAGTGCTTGCCACCACCAAGGCCACACTGGAGCGTGCCGCAAAGAATATCGAGCAGGCCGAAACGCGCACGCGGCAGATGACACGCAAGCTCAAGTCGGTCGAAGCCTTGCCTTCGGAAACAGCACAGCTCCTGCTCGGCACGGAAACTCCGGACCCGAGCGACGAATAGTTTCTCCGCTGAACGAACGCCCGCGCTGCAATTTTGTCTACACCCTGCGGGCCGGAAGCCGGTGAAGAGTCGCGGCTCGCATTGCCACTTCTCTTCGCCACTTCCATCTCGTTCTCTTCTCCGCCATGGAAATTGCATTGCTGCTGGCCCTCATCGTCTTGAACGGGCTTTTTGCGATGTCTGAAATCGCCCTCGTGACAGCACGGCGCGCGCGGCTGCAGCGGCTTTCCGATGCAGGCGACCAGGCATCGAGCGCTGCCATCGAACTGGGCAACGATCCCAATCGCTTCCTCTCCGTCGTGCAGATCGGCATCACGTCGATCGGTGTGCTCAACGGCATCGTCGGCGAAGCTACGCTGGCGCAACCCTTCGCGCGATGGCTCGAATGCATCGGCCTGAAAGAGCCGCACTCCCATTACATTGCCACGGTGCTTGTCGTGGTCAGCATTACGTATCTCTCCATCGTCATCGGCGAACTGGTACCCAAACGCGTCGGGCAGATCAATCCTGAAATCATCGCGCGCATCGTTGCGAGGCCGATGCTGTTCCTGGCTACGCTGTCGAAACCCTTTGTCTGCCTGCTGTCAGGATCGACCCAACTCGTGCTGCGTTTCTTCGGCGTGCGGGAGAGCACCGCGCCGACCGTCACACAGGAAGAGATCAACATGATGCTCGCCGAAGGATCGAGTGCGGGCGTGATCGAACAGCACGAGCACCAGATGGTGCGCAATGTATTCCGTCTCGACGACCGACAGATCGCATCGCTGATGGTGCCGCGCAGCGACGTGGTGTATTTCGATGCAGGGCAATTGCTTGAAGACAACCTCAAGCGTTTTGAAAGCACCGACCATTCGCGCTTCCCCGTGGTGCGCGGCGGTTGGCACAACGTGCTCGGCGTGGCCACCGCGCGTCAGCTCCTGCAGGAGACGCTGCGCGGCGAACGGCCCAGTCTCGTGGACAAGCTGCAACCCGCAGTCTTCGTTCCCGAATCGCTGACAGGAATGGAGCTGCTCGCAAACTTCAAGAATTCCGGCGTGCAGATCGCCTTCGTCATCGACGAATACGGCGAGGTGCAAGGCATCGTGACTCTGCAGGATGTGCTGGAAGCGATCACCGGCGAGTTCAAGCCGCGACGCGCGGAAGATGCCTGGGCGGTGCAGCGCGAAGACGGCTCGTGGCTGCTCGACGGCCTGATACCCGTTCCCGAACTGAAGGACAGATTGGTTTTGAAAACTGTGCCCGAGGAAGAGCGCGGACGCTACAACACGCTCTCCGGCATGCTGATGCTCCTGCTGGGCCGCCTGCCGCAAACGGCGGATCGTTGCGAATGGGGCGGCTGGAGTTTCGAGATCGTGGACATTGACGGCAAGCGCATCGACAAGGTGCTCGCCACACCGGTCAAGGAAGCGCCGGCGGACACATTGACCGGCGAGATGCCGGATATCCCGCACTGACCAGCTAGTAATTCTACTAGCCGTTTTTCCGGTTTTCGGGAATCGCAAATCGTGCATAATCTGCGGCACTTGGCTGCGGCAATTTTCCGCAGCATTTTCCAGCCGGGAGGACTGCATGGCACATCGGATACCGGACCCTATGGCGGGCGGATCGCGCCCTTCCAATCGTCACAAGATCGTCACTGCGGCGGAAGCGGTGCGCCTGATTCATGACGGCGACACCATTGCCACCGGCGGCTTCGTCGGCATCGGCTTCGCGGAGAATATCGCCGTCGCCCTGGAGCAGCGCTTCCTCGAAAGCGAAGACGAATTGCTCGGCGGCGGTTCGCCGCGCGACCTTACGCTGATCTACGCCGCAGGGCAGGGCGATGGCAAGGAACGCGGCCTGAACCATCTCGGCCACGACGGACTCATCAAGCGCGTCATCGGCGGTCACTGGGGACTCGTGCCGCGCCTGCAGCAACTCGCAATCGCCAACAAGATCGAAGCCTACAACCTGCCGCAAGGCGTCATCACGCATTTGTTCCGGGACATCGCCGCCGGCAAGCCCGGCGTGCTGTCGCAAGTAGGACTGGGCACCTTCGTCGACCCGCGCTACGGCGGCGGCAAGATCAATGACATGACCACCGAAGAACTGGTCGAGCTGATGACCATCGGCGGCAAGGAATACCTCTTCTACAAGGCAATGCCGATCAACGTCGGCATCATCCGCGGCACGACGGCCGACCCGCAGGGCAATATCACCATGGAGAAGGAGGCGCTGACGCTGGAAGCGCTGGCCATTGCGATGGCGGCGCACAATTCGGGCGGCATCGTGATTGCGCAGGTCGAGCGCATCGCCGAGAGCGGTTCGCTCAATCCGCGCGAGGTGAAGATTCCCGGCGTGATGGTCGATTGCGTGGTCGTCGCTGAAAAGCCCGAATACCACATGCAGACTTTCATCGAGTCCTACAGTCCGGCTTTCTCGAGCGAGATCCGCGTGCCGATGTCATCGATACGGCCGATGGAAATGAGCGAGCGCAAGATCATTGCGCGCCGCGCGCTGCTGGAGATCAAGCCGAACAACGTGGTGAATCTCGGCATCGGCATGCCGGAAGGCGTAGCGAATGTTGCGGCAGAAGAAAAGGTACTCGATCTCGTGACGCTGACGGCCGAGCCAGGTGTCATCGGCGGCATTCCCGCGGGTGGTTTGAACTTCGGCGCCGCCACCAATGCGGAAGCAATCATCGACCAGCCTTACCAGTTCGATTTCTACGATGGCGGGGGCCTCGACGTCGCCTTCCTCGGCCTGGCACAGGCGGACCGGCACGGCAATCTCAATGTCAGCAAGTTTGGCCCGCGGCTGGCCGGTGCGGGCGGCTTCATCAACATCAGCCAGAACGCGAAGAAGGTAGTCTTCGTCGGCACTTTCACGGCGGGCAATCTCGACATCGCAGTCAGGGAGGGCAAGCTGCAGATCCTGCGCGAAGGTGCAGCGCAAAAGTTCGTCGAGGACGTCGAGCATCGCACCTTCAGCGGCGAGTATGCGCTGCAGCGCGAACAGACGGTCATTTACATTACCGAGCGCTGCGTGTTCCGTCTTGTGCATGCCGGTTTGGAAGTAATCGAGATCGCGCCGGGCGTCGATCTCGAACAAGACATTCTCTCGAAGATGCAGTTCAGGCCCGTGATCAGCGCCGATCTCAAGGAGATGGACGCGCGCATTTTCCGTGACATCCCGATGGGACTTCGCAACGACATCCTTTATCTGCCGCTGGAGCAACGCCTGGCCTACAACGCCAAGCGCAACCTGTTCTTCGTCAACTTTGAAGGCTTCGAAGTGAAGAATGTTGCCGACGTGCAGAACATCCGCGATGCAGTGGAATTGCGCCTGAAGCCGCTCGGACGGAAGGTGCCTGCGGTCGTCAACTACGACAATTTTTCGATCGCTCCCGACCTGCTGGATGCGTACATCGAAATGGTGTCTTACCTGAGCGAGAACTACTACAGCCGCGTCACCCGCTATACCAGCAGCGCATTCATGCGGAGCTATTTCGGTAATGTGATGCGACGGCACCGGACCGAGCCGTCGCTGTATGCGAGTTCGGAAGAGGCGCTGTCGCACCTGGCTGACGCACCTGACTGAATGAGTCAGCCGCCGATGTACGACATCTCCACCTTGCGTACCGGCTTCTCGAGGCCCTCGGTGTTCGCTGTCCGCAGTTCGGAATAGCGATCGCCGCGCGCGCGCCACAGGTGCGCCACCGCGCTCGAAATCTCTTCGTCACTGCGGCCTTCGCGCAGCAATGCGCGCAGGTCGTGCCCGCTCGTGGCGAACAGGCATGTGTAGAGCTTGCCTTCGGTGGACAGCCGTGCGCGAGTGCAGTCGCGGCAGAACGCCTGCGTCACGCTGGAGATGACGCCGATCTCGCCGCCGCCATCGCGATAGCGCCAGCGCTCGGCAGTCTCGCCGGTGTAGTTCGCTTCCACCGGCTCCAGCGGCATTTCCGCGCTGATGCGGCGCACGACTTCTGCGGAGGGAATCACTTCGTCCATCTTCCAGCCATTGCTTGCGCCGACGTCCATGTATTCGATGAAGCGCAGAATGAAGGACGAGCCTTTGAAGTGACGCGCCATCGGCAGGATTTCGTGGTCGTTCATGCCGCCCTTGACCACCATATTGACCTTGATCGGACCGAGCCCCACCTTGTGCGCCGCTTCCAGTCCATCGAGAACGGCGGACACGGGAAAGTCCACATCGTTCATGCGCTTGAAGGTCGCGTCGTCGAGCGAGTCTAACGACACCGTGACGCGTTGCAATCCTGCGTCCTTCAGCGCTTGCGCCTTGCGCGCGAGCAGCGACGCATTGGTGGTGAGCGTGAGGTCGAGCGGGCGTCCGTCTGGTGTCTTCAGCGCCGCAAGCATTTCGATCAGGTGCTCGATGTTCTTGCGCAAGAGCGGTTCACCGCCGGTCAGCCGGATCTTCTGCACGCCGTGCGCAATGAAGAGGCGCGCGATGCGCGTGATTTCCTCGAAGGTCAGCA
>DASVLM010000398.1:0-6032 GCA_036384875.1 Noviherbaspirillum sp. | reverse complement strand
CTCCGGCGTAGTTGCGCGGCTTACCACGTACCGAATTTGGCCCTTGGCCTGCACTGCCTTGGCGAACGGACAGAGATTCAGCCAGATGACCGCCTTGTCTACCCAGGCACGCGTAACGGCGACGACTGTATCGTCGTCCATCGGATTTTCTCTGTTGCCAATGTCCATCGCCATCTCTCCGAGTGAGTTTCACACGTTCAGGAACCGCATTGTCTCACGCGAGGCACGTCCGCACTTCCATTGATCCGCTTCGCAAGGCGAGGCTGAACGTCCTTGGCAAACATGCATCTAACGCGCATTGTTTCCTTGGCCAGAAAGGATAGTAATGAGCGAAGAACGCCCGACCCTGACTACGCGGCAGGGCCATCCAGTCAGCGACAACCAGTCTCTGCGCTCCGTCGGCGAGCGAGGTCCAGCCACGCTGGAAAATTACCAGTTCATCGAGAAGATCACCCATTTCGATCGCGAACGCGTCCCGGAACGGGTCGTGCATGCACGTGGCACCGGTGCGCATGGCTGGTTCGAAGCGTACGGCAAGATCGGCAACGAGCCTGCGGAAAAATATACGCGCGCCAAGGTGTTGACCCAGACTGGCGTGCGCACGCCAGTCTTCGTGCGATTCTCCACCGTGATCGGCGGCAAGGATTCGCCGGAGACCGCCCGCGATCCACGCGGATTCGCAGTAAAGCTGAAGACGGTGGACGGCAACTGGGATCTCGTAGGGAATAACCTGAAGATTTTCTTCATCCGCGATGCGATCAAATTTCCCGACATGATCCATGCATTCAAGCCGGACCCGGTCACGAACCGGCAAGAGCCGTGGCGTTTCTACGACTTCGTGTCGCAATCGCCGGAAGCATTGCACATGGTGACCTGGGTGAAGAGTCCTTGGGGCATCCCTGCAAATTACCGCGAAATGGAAGGCGCGGGTGTCAATACCTACAAGCTGGTGAACAGCGAAGGCGTGGCGCACCTGGTGAAGTTCCACTGGAAACCGAAGCAGGGTGTGCGCAACCTGAGCAGCGCCCAGGCGGCGGAGATTCAGGCGAAGGATGTGGGACATGCCACGAAGGACTTGTACGATGCCATTGAGCGCGGCGATTTCCCCGAGTGGGAATTCTGCGTGCAATTGATGAGCGACGGCGAACATCCTGAACTGGACTTCGATCCGCTGGACGACACCAAGCTCTGGCCGGAGGACAAGTTCCCGCTGCTGCCGGTCGGCCGCATGGTGCTCGATCGCAATCCCGACAATGTGTTTGCTGAAACCGAGCAGTCCGCGTTTGGGACCGGCGTACTGGTCGACGGTGTTGATTTTTCCGACGACAAGATGCTGCAGGGACGTACGCTTTCCTACTCCGACACGCAGCGTTATCGCGTCGGCCCCAACTACCTGCAGTTGCCGATCAATGCGCCGCAGGAACAGGCACGTGCCCATACCAACCAGCGCGACGGCCAGATGGCGCATTACGTTGATCCCGCAGGCGGCAACAAACACATCAACTATGAGCCGAGCTCCCTTGGCGGCTTGCAGGAAGCGCCAAAGCCTGAGAAGGAATATCACCAGTGGGTCGAGGGGCACCTGGGACGCTACCAGACGTCGCGTACTGCAGACGACTATCGGCAGGCGGGGGAACGGTATCGCAGTTTCGAGGATAGTGAGCGCGAAGAACTCATTGCCAACCTTGCCGATGATCTGAAGCAGTGTCCAGAGCCGATTCAGTTGCGCATGGTCTGGCACTTCTGGCACTGCGACCAGGATTACGGCAAGCGCGTGGCAGCGGCTGCCGGCATCGACCTGTCAAAGGCGAAGGACTTGCCTCCATTGGAAGGCAAGCCGGCACCAGGCGCGAATCGCGATACGTCGACCTATACCAGCGGCAAGGCGGAAAACGCAGCGCCGGCAGACGCACGCGCCGCATCGAAATAAGAAAAATTGCGCCGGCATGGATGCGTGGTGCCCGTGCCGGTCGCAATGCGGAGGGGGGCGGGTTTTACCTGCCGGCGATTGGATTGACAGGTTAGCGACCGCGCGCAGCCCTTACTGCGCGACCCAAATCTACAACAGACATCGCATAAAAGAAGCTGCGATTGTACTGGGTGATCGCAAAGAAATTATTCGTGCCGAGCCAGTATTCGGTGGGCTCGTTGCCGTTCTGCAGATCGACCAGTCCGTACATCAGGTCGGCCGGCGGTTCGACGGTTGGCACAATGCCAGCGGCCTTCAATTCGTCCAGACGGAATTTCGCTTCCAGGCTTTGGCCGATGAACATGTCCCAGCCGCGAGTGCTTTCATTTGAAATCGTGACCGGGAACGCTATAGGATCGCCGCGCTTCCAGCCATGCTCGGCGAGGAAATGCGCAACGCTGCCGATCGCATCGACCGGCGAATTGCGCAGGTCGATCTTGCCGTCGCCATCGAAGTCGACGCCGAACTTGCGTATGCTGCCCGGCATGAATTGCGGCAGGCCGATTGCGCCGGCATAGGAGCCCAGGAGCGTGAAGGGATCGATGCCGGAGTCGCGTGCGTAGAGCAGCGTGTTCTCCAGTTCGCCACGGAAGAACTCCATGCGCGCGGTGCGGTTCGGCGTATCGGGGTAATCGAAGGCGAGTGTGGTCAGTGCATCGAGCACGCGGAAGTTGCCGGTATTGCGGCCGTAAATCGTCTCGACCCCAATGATGCCGACAATGATTTCCGCCGGCACGCCATAAGTCTGTTCGGCACGCGCGAGTTCGTCGGCATATGCGTCCCAGAAGGCGACGCCGGCATTGATGCGCAGCGGCTCGACGAAACGTGCGCGATAGGCATGCCAGTTCTTCGGACGTCCCGGCGGCGCAGGCTTGATGAGCTGGATCGTGGTGTCGACATAGCGCACCCGCTTGAAAATGGCTTCAAGCGCAGCGCGATCGAAGCCGTCCTTCGACACCATCTGGTCAATGAACTCCGATACGTTGCGCCACTGCGTGAAATTGGCAAACTCGCCTTGTTCGTCCGGGTTCAGCGCTACCTTGCGCATGGCGGGCTTCTTGGTCTTGGCTTCAGCGGCGCCGGTAACGGCGATGGCGGACAACATCGAACACAGCAGCAGGTGGCGCACACTGCGCTTCAGGAAAACGATCGGCATTCGGCGGACAATTGTTTCAGTTGTTTCAGGAAGGAGGGCGGCACTGCGTCCGGCCGTCCATACTTCGCAGTTTCATACAGTTTCAGGAAGCGGACAACGGCGGCTTTCTGCGCAGCGGGCAAGGGCGACTCCGCGGACGCGAGGCGGCGTCCATACTCGCGCGGCCCCTCATGCATCGCACGCGGAAAGCCTTGCTTCGCGAAATATTCGCACAGCAATCGGTACGCCGATTCGACCGGGTCGCGCTTGCGTTGCTGCAGGGCGAGCGGCAGCATGATCGTGCCGGTCATGAGCACGCCGACTACCGTCATCACGATCGCCATGGTACGCCAATCGACTTCCTTGAAACCGAGCGATTTGAAAAAGTTTCTTTGTTTCTCGGGGTTGTAATTCAGCACCCACTGGTTCCATGCATTGGTGACCGCATCCCAATTCTGGCGCCAATGCTGCAGGCGGCGCAGGAATTCGCTGTGGCTGCCGTCCAGCGTGATCAATCCGCCAAGTGCAGGGCGCGGCAGCATGCTGCCGATGTTTTGTTCGATGCGCGAGGGTGCGACTGCTGCCGTTGGGTCGACGCGCACCCAGCCACGCTGAGGCAGCCATACTTCCGCCCAGGCATGCGCATCCGATTGGCGCACGACCATGTAGCCGTCCACCGGATTCAGTTCGCCGCCCTGATAGCCGGTCACCACGCGCGCCGGAATGCCCATGGCGCGCATCAGCACCACAAAAGCGCTGGAGTAATGTTCGCAGAAGCCGGCTCGCGTCTCGAACAGGAAATCATCGATGCTGTCGCGGCCCAGCGGTGGCGGTTCCAGCGTGTATCGGAATTCCTGCACACGGAAGTGACGCAGCACTGCATTGATGCGCCGGAGGTCGTCGGGATTTTCCCTGCGTATGCGCTGCGCGAATTCCAGCGTGCGCGGATTGTAAGAGGAAGGGAGCTGCAGCCAGCGCTGCAGGCTCGCCGGCGTTGCGTTTGCCTGCAGCGAGTAACCCGGATGCGATACCACCTCGTAACGCAGTCGCGAAGCGATTGGCTGTGTGGACATCACTTGCATTTCGGGTGTCACGATGGTCTTGTTGTCTTGCAGTTCGGGCAGCGCCTGCGGCATTTCAAGCGTGAAGATCCAGTTCTTGCCGTGCGGCTCCAGTGTTACCTCATACCGGATTGCCGGCCCGTCCATGGCGATCCGGATATCGCGTTCGGCGAGTGGCCAGGACTTGAAGGGTGTCCATGTCGTGCCATCGTAGGCGCTGAGCACGATGCCGCGCCAGTAAAGTTGTTCGCGCGTCGGTGCCTGGCCAGAAAACTTCACGCGGAAGGCGATGTCATCCGACAAGGCGAGTTTGGAAATGTTCCCTGGAGACATCGAATCCGACAGGCCGGTATGTCCTGCAGCGGCATCCGAAGGCATACCCCACAACGGGCCCTGGATGCGCGGAAATAGCAGGAACAGTGCCAGCGTGAGCGGGGCGGCGAGCAGGAGGATGGTCGCGCCCAGCTTCAGGCGTTTGCGCAGCGGCGGCACCGCGCCGGTATATTGGAACGATACCTGCGTTGTCAGGATGGCGAGCATCGAGATGATGGTGATTACTGCAGTACCGATTGACTGCGAATAGAAAAAGCCGGACAGGATCAGGAAGTAGCTGAGGAAGAGCGCAATGAACAAGTCGCGCTTGGCATGCATCTCCAGCAGCTTGAGCGTAAGCAGCAGGGTCAGCATGGCGACGCCGGCATCGCGCCCGAAATAGGTCTTGTAGGTGGCCAGCACCGCAGCCATGGCGAAGATGGCAAGCGGCGCCAGCAGCAGGCGCGATGGCATCTGCTTGCCGCGGAAAGCGATCCAGCCGCGCCACGCCAGCGCCGCTGCGCAGACCGGTGTCACCCATAGCGGCAGGTGCGATGCGTGCGGCGCGATGACCAGCGCGCACGATAGCAGCAACAGCAGCGTATCGGCCTTGTCGCGCGACATCGTTCGTGCAGTGCTGCTGGAAAAAAAGAAGCGGGACAGGGAGCGCGTCATGTCATGCCTTCCCGAAAAGCGCCAGCGCGCGCAGGCAGGCTTCCTGGTGCGCCGGGCCGAGCGCCGCCGCCAGTTCCGTGCCGCCGAGGCGGAACGCGTAGGGCAGGCCGCGTGCTTCTGCTTCAATGACCCAGCGCGTCATGCGCGACAGGCGGCTTTCGATATCCATCGTACGCGGCAGCGACGCGAAATCGATCACGATCTCATTCGCTGCTCCACCTTCGAAATGCTTGGTGACCAGGTTGCCGCCGAGTTCCACATCAACCTTCGCAATCTGTCGCCAGGCGAGACGCTTCAGCGAATCGCCTGCCTGGTAGCCGCGTATGCCGGCGAAGTCGTCATCGCCGGCAGCACCGCTGCCGTCGCCCTTGTCGGTACCCGCAAACGGCAGGGGAGGCGCGTCGTCTTCCGGGCGCGGGTAGACCAGCGCCTGCACCGCTGGTTGCCAGTAACACCATGAACGCAGCAGGCCGAGCGGGAAGCGCGTCTGCAGCCGCGCGCGCGGCGCCTGCAGCCAGCCGCGTTCGGCGGCGTGGGTTGCGAGCGTGACGGTACGCTGCGAATTGGCAGGGACGTCGATTGCTTGCATGACTTCGGGGCGATTGTCGTGCACGAAGTCGAGCCAGATGGCGTAGCGGTCGTAGTTGCGGCGATTGATCAGCACAAGTTCGAACAGTGCATCCTCGCCGGCGAATACCGGCGATGCGCGTCCCGGCGCGAGGTACATGTGGGCAATGTTGCGGAAGGTCAGGTGCATGTCGACCATGCCGCAGCCACCGAGGACAAAGGTGAGAGCGAAGCCGAGGTTGAGGTTGTAATTTGTCGATGTAATGAAGAGCACCAGCAGCATCACGAAGAACAGGATGCCCGGATGGGTCGG
>DASVLM010000397.1:0-2889 GCA_036384875.1 Noviherbaspirillum sp. | reverse complement strand
GCTGGAAGATCCGGCACGCCTCCTGCTCGACCTGTAAGAGATCCACGCGCGGCGTCCACGAGCGGAATCCATCCGTTTCGTGGCGCCGTCCTTTTTGCGGCTAAAAGGTTACGAATATGTCCAAGAATTTTGATGTGGTCGTCATCGGCGGCGGCCCCGGTGGCTACATTGCAGCGATCCGCGCTGCGCAACTCGGTTTCAACACCGCTTGCATCGACGAGTGGAAGAACGCGAAGAACGGCCCGGCGCCGGGCGGCACCTGCACCAACGTCGGCTGCATTCCGTCGAAAGCATTGCTGCAATCCTCCGAGCACTACGAGCATGCCGGTCATGCATTCGCCGAGCACGGGATCGAGGTCAAGGGACTGGGCCTGAACCTCGGCCAGCTTCTGGCCCGCAAGGATACGATCGTCAAGCAGAACAACGATGGCATCCTGTATCTCTTCAAGAAAAACAAGGTCACCTTCTTCCATGGACGTGGCTCGTTCGTGAAGGGCGGTGCGGACGGCTACGAGATCAAGGTTGCCGGTGCAGCTGAAGAGACGATCACGGCAAAGCACGTCGTAGTGGCGACTGGTTCCAATGCGCGCGCGCTGCCGAATGCACCGTTCGACGAGAAGCTGATTCTCTCCAATACCGGCGCACTGGCAATCGACGCCGTGCCGAAGAAGCTCGGCGTGATCGGCGCCGGCGTGATCGGCCTGGAAATGGGCAGCGTATGGCGCCGCCTCGGTGCCGAGGTGACAGTGCTTGAGGCCTTGCCTGCGTTCCTGGGTGCGGTCGACGAACAGATCGCCAAGGAAGCGCACAAGATGTTCACCAAGCAGGGCCTGGCCATCAGCCTCGGCGTGAAGATCGGTTCGATCACCGCCGGCAAGAAGGACGTCACGGTCGAGTACACCGACGACAAGGGCAATGCGCAGAAGGCCGTCTTTGACAAGCTGATCGTGTCCATCGGCCGCGTGCCGAATACCATCGGCCTGAACGCCGAAGCAGTCGGCCTGAAGACCGACGAGCGCGGCTTCGTCGTCGTCGATGGCGATTGCAAGACCAACCTGCCGAACGTCTGGGCGGTGGGTGACGTCGTGCGCGGCCCGATGCTCGCGCACAAGGCGGAGGAAGAGGGCGTCGCCGTGGCGGAGCGTATTGCCGGCCAACACGGTCACGTGAACTTCAATACGATTCCCTGGGTCATATATACGTCTCCGGAAATTGCCTGGGTCGGCAAGACCGAGCAGCAACTGAAGGCGGAAGGCGTGGCGTACAAGGCCGGCACGTTCCCGTTCATGGCCAACGGCCGTGCACGTGCGCTGGGCGATACGTCCGGCATGGTGAAGTTCCTGGCCGATGCGAAGTCGGACGAGATTTTGGGCGTGCACATCATCGGCCCGATGGCATCCGAGTTGATTTCGGAAGCGGTCGTCGCGATGGAGTTCCGTGCATCTGCGGAAGACATCGCTCGCATTTGCCACGCGCATCCCTCGCTGTCGGAGGCAACCAAGGAGGCCGCACTGGCGGTCGACAAGCGTTCGCTCAACTTCTGAGGAGCCCGCCATGCGCTACCCGATCGTGTTGCTGTCAGTTGCCCTTGCGGCATGTGCCACAACAGGACCGGGTAGCGATACGATTGCCGTCGACACCTATTCACACGGGCAGCCGCTGCCGGGAGCCAGTTGCACGGTCAGCACTGCGTCGGGCAGTTGGAATGTCGTCACGCCGGCGACGGTGCAGATTGGCAGTCCCAATGGCGATTTGCATGTCGTGTGCAACAAGGACGGATTCCGCACCTCGGAGCTGCTGTTCAGACCATCGAGCACCTCGGGTTCCAGCCTGGGACTCGGCGTAGGCGGTGGCGGAGGGCATGTCGGAGTTGGCTTGGGGATGAGCATGCCAATCACGATGGGAACGGGTAGCTATCCATCCCGTGTTTCAGTGGAACTGAATCCGCAACAATAAAAAAGCAGCCCGCATGGCGGGTTCGCAGCAAGCAGCACCGTTGAATCGATCTCTCCGATGGCTTTGAGCGGGCGACAGGTGCTTTCTTTTTCAGCTGGCCAGCTGGTCGGCTAAGATCGTCAATTACAAACACATGAACGTCAGGGAGTTCTACGAACACGCCTTGTCCGAGCGCGGCTACCAGTCGGATGAAGCACAACGGCGCGCAGTCGATCGCCTGCAGCAGTCGTATGACGACTGGGTCGCATACAAGGCGCAGCGTTCCAGCCGAATCAAGCGCCTGATTGCACGCCCGGAGGTGCCACGGGGCGCATATATGTGGGGCGGAGTCGGGCGCGGCAAATCCTTCCTGATGGACAGCTTCTATTCGGTTGTCCCGGTCGTCCGGAAAACACGCCTGCATTTTCATGAGTTCATGCGCGGCGTACACCGCCAGCTTGATGACCTGAAAGGCGTGGCTGATCCGCTTGATGAAGTTGCAAAGCGCATCGCAAAAAAATACCGGCTGATCTGTTTCGACGAGTTTCACGTCTCCGACATCGCTGATGCGATGATCCTTTACAACCTGCTCAAGGCCTTGTTCGATAATGGCGTCTCCTTCGTGATGACGTCTAACTACCAGCCGGATACGCTGTATCCAGAAGGTCTGCATCGTGACCGCATCATCCCGGCAATCGAACTCCTCAAGGAGAAGCTCGACGTGCTGAACGTCGATGCCGGCGTCGATTACCGCAAGCGTGCGCTGGAGCAGGTCGAGGCTTACCATACCCCGCTTGGCGCAGAGGCGGACAGGGCACTGCGAGAAGCGTTCTCAGGTATCGCCGGAACCGCCGATGAAGATCCTCGCATTCATATCGAGAATCGCGAGATTCGCGCATTGCGGCGCGCCGGCAGCGTGGTATGGTTCGACTTTGCAACCCTGTGCGGTGGTCC
>DASVLM010000396.1:0-4889 GCA_036384875.1 Noviherbaspirillum sp. | reverse complement strand
CGATGATCTTCGCACCGGACGCCTGCGCCTTCAGCAGGAAGGAGGAGAAATCGGAAGCGTTCAGCGGATGACGCGCAGCGCCCAGCACCCTGCCGCCCTTTGCCTTCACCACATCGCTCGCATCCTTTTCCAGCGAATGGCCGAATGCATAATCGGCGGTGATGAAGTACCACGAATCGCCGCCCTGCTTGTAGACGGCATTCGCGGTGCCGTTCGCCAGCGCATAGGTATCCCATGCATACAGGATGCTGTTGGACGTGCAGTTTTCGTTGATAAGCTTGCTCGACCCAGCGCCGTTGACGATGGCAATGCGGTTCTTCTGCTTTGCGATATCGACCACGGCAAGTGCGGTGCTGGAAGTAACGAGGTCGGTGATCATGTCGACCTTTTGCGAGTCGAACCATTCGCGCGCCTTCGAAGCGGCAACATCGGATTTGTTCTGATGGTCCGCCGAAATGACTTCGATCGGCTTGCCGAGCACCTTGCCGCCGAAGTCTTCCACCGCCATCCGCGCCGCTACCACGGAACCTTCTCCGCTCAGGTCGGAGTAAAGGCCCGACATGTCAGTGAGCACACCGATCTTGACGACGTCGTCGGAAATCTTCTGCTGCGCCATGGCGCTGTTTGCGCCGATGAAGGCGAAGGCCGCGCATACGGCGGCGGTCATGCATTTCAATTGCATCTTGCTGCTCCTTTGGGTGAACGAAGTGATTGCGCCGAGGGATTGCCCAGGCAGCGATGAGGTGCTCTTCACCGCCCGGGATACCGTCGCGGATTGACGCATTGGCGCGATAGCGGGCCGCCGCGCAGCGGCCCGGGGGATTACTGCACCGAGATCTGCTTGTTGGTCAGCGTGGCGTCGAAGATCAGTTTCTGCGGCCACGGTTGCCAGGTCACGCCCAGTGCCGCATTGTTCGGATCGCCGTTCTTGGCGAACGCGGCGATGGAACTCAACATGGCATCCGACAATGCAAGGCGGCCTGGCTCATTAGCCTTGCTGTTGCTGACAGCGGAGAACAGCGACGGTCCGAAGTTGCGGAAGATGAACGGAATGTCGAACACATGCGCTGCGCCGTACACGGTGTTCCACGGCGCCGGCTCCTGCGCCCAGTTGAACTGGTAGTACCAGACATTCGACTGCTGCGTCTTCAGGGTGTTGAGCACGTTGTCGCGACTCGGGTAGAAGAAGTTGTTGGTGAAGAACGCCGCCGTCGCGTTGTAGCCTGTGCCTGGTGTTTCGGGCGGCAGATATGACGCATCGATCAGGTCGGACAAGGTGACCGCCGGTGCGGCGTTCGGGTTGTAGTTCATCATCATCGCGAAGCGCGTCGCATCGGAGATGACGAAGCCGGGCTTGCGGCCGGGCAGCAGCGGGAACAGCGCCTGGAACAGCTTGCCTTCTTCCGCCGTGTTGCCGACGAGGATAGGCACTTTGCGATAGTTGCCGGCAGCGATTGCACCGATCGGGTCGACCGGCAGCAACGTGCCATCCGGGATCGGGCCGGAGGAATTCGGGCCCTTGGTCAGGATGGTGGTGAGGATGGTCTTGGCATCCTTGGCACGCATGTAATCGGCAATCTGAGCACTCGTCATCGTAGCCGCATAGGCTTGCGCGGAAGTTGCGTCGGTTGCCTTGCCGTCGGCAATCAGCAGGTTGTTCAGCAGCGAGGTGCTTTGCGCAGCATAGGTGGATGCCGGCGAAAGCGTCGGCAATGTGCCGGCGGGGAGATTGGAAGCAAGCGAGATACCGCCGCTGATCGGTACGGCGCGATGGAACAGGCCCGCTGTCTGCGGTGAGGCAACCAGCGCCCATACGTTGATCGCGCCGGCGGACTGGCCCATCAGCGTGACGTTGTTCTTGTTGCCGCCGAAGTTGGCGATATTGTTCTGGATGAACTTCAGCGCCTGGATATTGTCGAGCAGTGCGAAGTTGCCCGAATCCTCGACCGCGTTGGTGCCGGACTTCAGTTGCGCCATGTTGAAGAAGCCGAAGACGCCGAGGCGGTAGTTCGCCGTCACCACGACCGCGTTCGCGTTCTTCGCGAGATTCGCGCCGTCGTACAGAGGATCAGCGCTGTAGCCGGAGATGTTGCTGCCACCGTGGATAAACACGATGACGGGTAGATCCTTCGCGTCGCTTGCCGGACGCCAGATATTCAGCGTCAGGCAGTCCTCGCTGCCGACCGGCGTATTGAGTGTCGTGCCGATGGTAGCGTCGTAGGTGTTGTTCAGACCCGGACCGTAGACGCGGCCGTTCTGGATGCAGGCATTGCCGAACTTCTGCGTCGAGCGCGCCTGTGTCCATGCGTCGGGCTCCTGCGGCGCACGCCAGCGCAGCGCGCCCACAGGCGCCTTCGCATACGGGATGCCTTTCCAGTAGTAGGTGCCGGAACCATTGCTGTCATCCACACCCTGGACGGTGCCGTAGGCGGTGTTGCGGAATTCCGGCGCATCGCCTCCGCCGCCGCAACCTGAAAGAATGGCGCAAACCAGGGCTGCCATGCCCCATCCTGCTTTGACTGCGTGCTTCCTCATCTTGTGTTCTCCTGAATTGATTCGTGCAGCGTGCCTGCGCCGGCCGGAGGTGGTCCGGAGCGCTTCCTGTAGTGGTTCTTTTGTGTGTGGCGCGTGACCGCGCGAGGGACGGGTCAGGTGATCGGGGCGGGCATGAATGTCTCCATTTTTTTCTCGGTTCAAGCGCGCCGGCAAGATGCCGCATGCGCCATTTTTGTTTTAATGAACTCTATGTATCTGACGCAATGGCGTCACTTGCTCGCGCGGCCAAAGTGATGGCGTTGCGAGACAAAATCTGGGCTTGCGCAATCAAACAGTAGGCAATCGATAGTCCCTGAACATGCTGCGTATCTCGTTCTTCAACACCTTGCCTGTAGCACCGATCGGCAGTGCATCGATGAAAGCCACATCATCCGGCGTCCACCACTTCGCGATCTTTCCGTCGTAGAAGCGAATCAACTCTTCCTTGTTGAGCGCAGCGCCGGACTTCTTCACCACCACCAGCAACGGCCGCTCGTCCCACTTCGGATGATGCACGCCGATGCATGCAGCGAGTTCCACTGAAGGATGCGCCATCGCAATGTTCTCGATGTCGATCGAACCGATCCACTCGCCGCCCGACTTGATCACATCCTTGCTGCGATCGGTAATCTGCATGTAGCCATCCGACGTGATCGACGCGACGTCGCCGGTCGGGAACCAGCCGTCTTCGAGCACATTGCCGCCGGCATTGCGGAAATAGCTGGCGATCACCCACGGTCCCTTCACCAGCAGGCGGCCAGCGGTGCGGCCGTCCCATGCCAGCTCCTTGCCATCGTCATCCACGATCTTCATGTCGACACCGAACAGCGTGTGGCCCTGCGTGGAGAGCACCTTCATCTGCTCTTCGGCTGACAAGGCAAAGTGGCGATTCTGCAGCGTGCTGGTCGTGCCCAGCGGCGACATTTCCGTCATGCCCCAGCCGTGGATCACATCGACCTGATGCTCTTCGCGGAAGGTTCGCATCATGGCCGGCGGACAGGCCGAGCCTCCAATCAGCGTCCGTTCAAGAGTAGTGAAGACGAGGCAATTGTCGGAGACAAAGGCGAGCAGGTTGCGCCACACCGTCGGCACGCCCGCGGAGAAGGTCACGCGTTCGCTTTCCATCAATTCGTACAGCGACTTGCCGTCGAGCGCCGGGCCGGGCAGCACCAGCTTGGCGCCGGTCAGCAAGGCGGTATAAGGCAGGCCCCAGGCATTGACATGGAACATCGGCACGACCGGCAGGATCACGTCGCGCGCCGATACGTTCAGCGCATCGGGCAGGGCGGATGCATAGGAGTGCAGGATGGTCGAACGATGCGAATACAGCGCGCCCTTCGGATCACCGGTCGTGCCCGAGGTGTAGCACAGGCAGCTCGCTGCGTTCTCGTCGAACAGCGGCCATTCGAAGCTGTCGTCGGCGGTGTCGATCAGGTCTTCATAGCACAGCAGGTTGTCGATCGGCGTATGCGCCGGCATGCGGTCGCGATCGCACATCAGCACGAATCCCTTCACCGTGTTGCACTGGCGCGCGACCTGCTCGACGAGCGGCAGGAAGGTCAGGTCGAAGAACAGGTACTGGTCTTCCGCATGGTTGGCGATGAACGCGACCTGTTGCGGATGCAGGCGCGGATTGATGGTGTGCACCACCGCGCCGGAACCCGAGATGGCGTAGTACAGCTCGACATGGCGATAGCCGTTCCACGCCAGCGTTGCAACCCGCTCGCCCATCTGCACGCCGAGTGTGCGCAGCGCATTGGCCATCCGTCGCGCGCGCTTGTGGCAGTCGCGAAAGGTGTAGCGATGGATGTCGCCCTCGACGCGCCGCGAGACGATTTCGGTATCGCCGAAGTGGCGGTCGGCGTGGCGGATGATGCTCGAAATGAGCAAGGGCTGGTTCATCATCTGGCCCATCAGCGGGCTGGCTGGAAAGGACTGCATGGCGTGCTCCTGGTTTCCTGTTGAATCCGGATTCCGCATGTCTGTCGAGAGAAGACAAGCGGTGCATTTTTTGCAGCACTGTAGGATTTGCCGCCAACGGCGTCACTGTCGATCCGGGCCAAATTAATGGCTTGCGAGGACAAACGAACAAATGCCATTCATTCGGTCATGCAAACCGTTCGTCGGACAGGTTGTGAATCGCGCCGATATCGTCTAACTTGAAGGAAAACAACAATTCCTGGGAGCTATCGAGAGGGGACTTCGTTCGAAAGTGCCGGGGAGTGTTGTGCATGTCGGTTCATCCAAAACGAAGCTTCGCGGCAGCGGTCATGCTGTTGCCGGTTTGCCATGCAGGCTGGTGTGCCGGGTGGGCGGATGCGGCGCGCGCATTGCGCAGCATGCCGGACGGCCAG
>DASVLM010000395.1:0-8049 GCA_036384875.1 Noviherbaspirillum sp. | reverse complement strand
CTCCGGCTCCGGCTCCGGCTCCGGCTCCGGCTCCGGCTCCGGCTCCGGCTCCCGTAGCACCGTACGGCCAGGATGCCAGCCTGTACAAGCTCACGTTCGCGGATGAATTCAACAACGGTTTCAACACCAATGTATGGAACGACCACATTTGGTACGAATCCTCCAACGCCACAAAGAACTACACGGTGGAGAACGGCGCGCTGAAGATCTGGCCGCAGCGTGATGCAAGCGGCAACTTCTTCAATCGCGCCGTCGATACCGACGGCAAGTTCTACCAGACATATGGCTATTTTGAAATCGAAGCCAAGCTCCCCGCAGGCAAGGGTACGTGGCCGGCGTTCTGGCTGTTCAACCACATCGGCAGCCGCCGTCCCGAGATGGACATCCTGGAAGCCTATGCTGGCGGCAATGGCTGGGGCTATACGGATTCCTCCGGCATCGCGCGTCCGTCTGTTTACGCAGCAACTGTATGGAAGGGCGATGTCGATGGCCAGATGATGGGCACCAAGATGTTCGACACCGGTGTCGATCTGTCATCGAGCTTCCACAAATATGCAGTGAAGTGGGAGCCGACGAAGCAGACGTATTACTTCGATGGCAAGCAGGTACTCGTGGTGAACGTCACCATGCCTGATCCGATGTACATCATTCTCGACCTCTGGTACGGCAGCGCGGCTGGTTATCCTGACAGCACCACTCCCACCGGCAAGACCAACTCTTACCAAATCAATTATGTGCGTGCGTGGCAATTCAAGTAATTGCTGACACATCGTCATTGGCATCAAGGAAAAGCCGGCTTCGCGCCGGCTTTTTTCATTCATGCATCGCTTTCGTTGTTCTCCTCGCAAAACCTGTTGTCGCATGGCCACATTCCTTGCCAAACAGCTTGTTTTTTACCGGAAAAATTTCTCCGAATCCTTAAATTTCCCGGAACCAATGCTGAAAGGCAAGGCTCAGAGTCTGCGTTGCCGTTGAGAATGCGCGGCTGCATTTCGAAACTGAATGAGGAAAACAGCAATGTTCAAATTGTCCCTGCACCGATACTCGCTCTCCCTTTCCTGTTGCGCATGCGCCGCAGTCTTTCTTACCGCATGCGGTGGCGGTGGCTCTGCCGATGCAGCAACCGGCCAAGTCCTCTCTGCCGAGAACGCACAAGCACCGGCAGCAACCGCTTCTGCACCCGCACCTGCTGCGGCCCCGACAGCACCCACTGCGTCTGCAGACGCTATTCCACAGACTGTTTCCACTGCTACCCCGGCAACGCCTTTCGGCCAGGATGCAAGCAACTACGAGCTGAGCTTCTCCGAAGAATTCGACAGCTTCAACAGCAGTCTCTGGAATGATCACATCTGGTATTCGGGCTCGAACGCGACCAAGAACTACACCGTCGAAAACGGCTCGCTGAAGATCTGGCCGCAGCGCGACGCCAGCGGCAACTTCTTCGACCGCACCATCGATACCGACGGCAAGTTCTACCAGACCTATGGCTACTTCGAGGTCGAAGCGAAACTGCCGAAGGGGAAGGGCACCTGGCCCGCGTTCTGGCTGTTCAACCACGTCGGCTCGCGTCGTCCTGAGATGGACATCATGGAAGCCTATGCCGGCGGCAACGGCTGGGGCGCAACAAATGCACAAGGCATTTCGTATCCCACGACGTATGCGCCGACGGTATGGAAAGGTGACACCGATGGCCAGATGATGGGCACGAAGATGTACAACGCAGGAACCGACCTGTCATCGGGCTTCCATAAATATGCAGTGAAGTGGGAAGCGAACAAGCAGACCTACTACTTCGATGGCAAGGAAGTCCTCACGGTGAACGTGACGATGAGCGACCCGATGTACATCATGCTCGACCTCTGGTTCGGCAGCGCAAGCGGCACGCCCGACGGCACGACGCCGCAGGGCAAGGACAACTCGTACGAAGTGAATTACGTGCGTGCCTGGAAGTTCAAGCAGTAAGCGCAAGCACGACATTTGTGGATGTGAAGGGCCGGCTGCATGCCGGCCTTTTTGCATTGTGCGCGATGCATCATGCCAATCGTATTTTCAATAATTTCATTGCACGCGATTCAATTGCGATGCCGTAGTTCCATCTTGCGCGAGGAAAATATTTTCCAGCAGTAAGCTTATTTCCCGGAACCATTTCTGGTGCGCAATGCTCTGACGAAACACTTGCACTTGAGAATTCTCAAGAAGCACGATTCAGAAAGGGGAACTACATTGGCACACACAACCTTCCATCGCTTCTCGCTCGCCGCACTCACCTGTGCATGCGCCTCGGTCCTGCTCGCTGCCTGCGGCGGCGGCGGTTCCGGCTCTACCGATTCCGGCGTTGCTGCCAGCACGGCAACCGCGGTCCAGAGCGTGGCGCAGGCAGACGTTGCATCGGGTTCTAATTCGAATTCGCCGGCAGACACGAATTCGAATGCGTCCCCGGACACTTCGTCGTCCACTTCCGTCATGCCCGCACCGACCGTAGCTGCGGTTACTTCGGGCAGCGACTCCTCGGGTTCCGGCAGCACGGCAACCGCTGCGCCCGTACCGGCTCCTGTAGCAGCGCCAGCGCCGGCACCAGCCCCTGCACCCGCACCCGCACCGGCTCCGACGCCCGCACCTGCGCCAGCCCCCGCGCCGGCGCCGGTTCCCGCACCGGCTCCCGCACCTGCCCCGGCTCCCGCACCTGCTCCTGCGCCGGCAGCACCTTACGGCCAGGATGCCAGCCTCTACACGCTGACGTTCGCTGAGGACTTTAACAACGGTCTCAACAGCAGCGTATGGAACGACCATCTGTGGTACGAAAACTCCAACGCGACCAAGAACTACACCGTGGAAAACGGCGCATTGAAGATCTGGCCGCAGCGTGATGCCAGCGGCAACTTCTTCAACCGCTCCATCGACACCGACGGCAAGTTCTACCAGACCTACGGCTACTTCGAAATGGAAGCCAAGCTCCCGGCGGGCAAGGGAACCTGGCCGGCGTTCTGGCTGTTCAACCACATCGGCAGCCGCCGTCCCGAGATGGACATCATCGAAGCTTACGCAGGCGGCAATGGTTGGGGCTATACGGATTCTTCCGGCATTGCGCGTCCCTCGGTGTATGCGCCGACTGTGTGGAAGGGCGATGTGGATGGCCAGTTGATGGGCACCAAAATGTTCGACACGGGCACCGACCTGTCGAGCGGCTTCCACAAGTACGCAGTGAAGTGGGAGCCGACGAAGCAGACCTACTACTTCGACGGCAAGCAGGTCTTGGTCGTGAACGCCACCATGCCTGACCCGATGTACATCATCCTCGACCTCTGGTACGGCAGCGCAGCGGGTTACCCCGACAGCACCACGCCGACGGGAAAAGCCAATTCGTATGAAGTCAACTATGTACGCGCATGGCAGTTCAAGTAATCCAGTGAACCACGCGTGAGCGAATCAGAGTGAAGGAAGAAAGCCGGCAGCGATGCCGGCTTTTTTATCGCACATGCTTGAGATCGCACGAAATTGCGATTGAGAATCCTCAAGCACGGCATGTGTAAAAAACGAAATCATTTCGATGCCTCGTTTTTCGCCGACCTCGTCTTTCGCCGATATCATGCGCCGTCTCGTTACCGTCCTGCTTTCGTTGTTTTTATTGTCGTGCGGCGATGCGCGGCAGGACGCCTCCAATGAAGGCGGCGTCAGTTTATTTCAGCAAGCCATAGCGGCCTTGAGAAAGCCGAAGCACGACGGCAAACGTGCGGACGAGAGCGAACGCAAGGTTCCGTTCGGTCAGGACGCCGACCAATACATCCTCAGCTTTTCCGAAGAATTCGACCGGCTCGATACGCACCGCTGGAACGATCACATCTGGTACGAGCAATCCCACCCGATCAAGAACTACGCCGTCGAAAACGGCATCCTGAAAATCTGGCCGCAGCGCGACGCCAACGGCAGGTTCTTCAACCGCACGCTCGACACCGACGGCAAGTTCCAGCAAACCTACGGCTACTTCGAAATGGAAGCGAAACTGCCGAACGGAAAAGGAACGTGGCCCGCCTTCTGGCTCTTCGCGCACCCCGGCGAACGTCGTCCGGAAATCGACATCATGGAAGCCTATCCCGGCGGCGAAGGCTGGGGCTTCATGGACAAGAAGGGCAACTTCCGGCCCGACACCTATTCCTCCACCGTCTGGCGCGACAAGGAAGACTCGGCAGGGCAGGTGATGTTTGAAACCCACACCGACCTCTCGACCGGATTCCACAAATACGCAGTGAAGTGGGAACCGCATCGCCTGACTTTCTACTTCGACGGCAAGCAGACGCTGACCGTGGAAGCACGCATGGACGAGCCCATGTATATCCTGCTCGACCTCTGGTTCGGTGGTGCGAGCGGCGAGCCGGATCAATCGACGCCGGAAGGGATGGGCAATGCGTTCGAAGTGAAGTATGTGCGTGCCTGGAAATTTCGCAGGTAGAAGAGTGGCGTTTCACTGTGACCTGCGTAATCTCGACCTGGCGGCGAAGGCATATTCTCCAAAACCCCAAGTATTAAAAAATTGACTAAAAAGCAAATCCACCTTAGGATTTCGATGTCGAATTTGCAATTTCGATAATCCGTTGAAGGTTGACGATAAGGCGTTTAGTCACTGTCCCATTTCATATATCCCATAAATTGGATATTGCTCAAGGGAAACCTCACCGGTAACTTGCGGTATCCGAACAGTTCCAAACAATGAAGATCGAGCTTCCCAAAAAACGAAGCCGTCAGGGATATGAACAATAAAAAGGTTGAGGAGGGCGCCTTTTTCTGGGCGCTACAGGGTTTTTGTGCGCTGCATAGGAAGCCGTTCTCCATAGAATTGGCTAAGCAGCAATTAGCGGCGCCACATACAACTGAATCGTTGCAACGTGCAGCGGTGTTATATGGCTTTGTTGCCGTATCTCGTAAAGTGAGGGCAGGGAATCTTCATAAAGAATCGTTTCCTCTGGCCGCCTGGATGCAACCAAAGGCGTCTTCGGACAACCCAATTTCTCCTGCGGGCGGTATTGAAGCCGTCGAGGCTGCTGTTCCAGCCTTGATACTGCAAGCCGATACCCAACATATCCTGATCGTTGAGCCGGACGATACCTCCCCAAAAACTCTGCCCATCACCGAATTTGCCAATCGTTACCTCGGCCACATCACTCGGGTTGCGCCTCAAGCCAGTACTGCAACCGACGCCGACAGCGAAGCGGAAGCTCGCCTATCGCGCAAGTTCGGTTTCCACTGGTTCGTCCCCGAGCTGTTGAAACACAAGCGCCTGTGGCAGGAAGTGCTGCTGGCTTCGCTGGTGATTCAACTGATCGCGCTGGCGACACCCTTGTTCACCCAAACGATCATCGACAAGGTTGTCGTCCACCGCACGCAAAGCACCTTGATCGTGATTGCCATTGGCATGGCTGTCTTCATGCTGTTCTCCGCCGGCCTGTCTTGGTTGCGGCAGTACCTCGTGCTGCACACTGGCAACCGCGTCGATGCCGTGCTCGGCTCATCCGTCTTCGAACGTCTTTTCAAGTTGCCGCCGCTGTACTTTCAGCACCGTCCCACGGGCGTCATCGCCGCCCGTTTGCACGGTATTGAAACCATTCGCGAATTTATCGCCAGCGCAGCAGTCACGCTTGTTCTCGATCTGCCGTTTCTGCTGATCTTCGTTGCCATCATGTTTTACTACAGCGTGACACTCACGCTGATCGCGCTGGCGATATTGGGCACCATCGTCGTACTGAGCCTTGTCGTCGCGCCGCTTTTCCAGTCTCGCTTGCAGCAGCAATTCCAGCTCGGCGCCCGCAACCAGGCATTTCTCACCGAATATCTGGTTGGCATGGAAACGGTAAAGTCCTTGCAGCTGGAACCGCAACTCAATAGTAAATACGCCGACTATCTCGCGAGCTACCTCACCGCCGGTTTCGCCACCAAGCAATTGGCCAACACCTACAACACTGTCGCCAATTTGCTCGAACAGGTACTGAGCCTGCTGATTCTCGGCATCGGTGCCTGGACCGTCATGCACAGCACCGAATTCACCATCGGCATGCTGGTCGCCTTCCAGATGTTCGCCGGCAAGCTCAGCCAGCCGATGCTCCGCTTGGTCGGCCTGTGGCAGCAATTCCAGCAAGCCAAGCTCTCGATGCTGCGCCTGGGCGACCTGATGAACGCGCCGATGGAACCGTATTCCGTCATCCCCGCACGCGACACCAATCGCAAGGGCGATATTCAGATCAACGAACTCGCATTCCGCTACGCTGAACACTTGCCGCTGGTCTACGAAAGCCTCTCGCTACACATCCAACCCGGCCAGGCCATCGCCATCATGGGACCTTCCGGCTGCGGCAAGAGCACCCTTGCCAAACTCCTGCAAGGTTTTTACCAGCCGACTCATGGTCAGATCAGGATCGACGGCATCGATATCCGCTATCTCTCCGCCAACGAACTCAGAAGCCACTTCGGTGTGGTGCCGCAAGAGACGACACTGTTCTCCGGCACGATTTACGACAATCTGCAGATGGCCTGCCCCAACGCCAGCTTCGAACAGATCGTGGCCGCCTGCAAGATGGCCGAGATCCACGCAGTCATCGAAGCACTGCCGCAGGGCTATCAAACCGAGATCGGCGAACGCGGCGCAGGTCTTTCCGGCGGCCAGAAGCAGCGTATCGCCATTGCACGCGCCCTCCTGAAACGCCCCAACATCCTCGTTTTCGATGAAGCCACAAGCGCGCTGGATGGTCCCACCGCCGAACACTTCGCGCAAACCATCAATGCCCTCAAGGGCAAGGTCACCATGCTCTTCATTACCCATGGGTTACCGCGTGGCTTGCACGTGGATGCTGTCTACCGTCTCGGTCCGCAAGGCGCGCAGCGCGTTGCCCTCGCTGCGTAAGGAATTTTTATGAACCAGGTTCAATCGCAAAACGAAACCCAAACTGTGTCCGGTAACGAGCAATTGGAGCAAGCAAAACCAGCCGGTAATGTTGTTCAGCTGCGTCCTCCCAGCCGCTGGCACGATCCGTTGCAATTGATCCAGAACGAAACGCCCAGCCATACAGGGCGCATCGTGCTGTGGGCAGTGTGCGCCCTGATTCTGATACTTATTGCCTGGGCCGCGTTCGGCCAGCTCGACATCATCGCCAGCGCCGAAGGCAAGCTTGTGCCGCAGACACTGGTAAAAATTGTGCAGCCTGCCGAAGCCGGCGTCGTCAAACAACTACTGGTCGACGAGGGTGACAGTGTGAAGGCGGGGCAGATCCTCGCCCGGCTGGATCCCACGCTGGCTACCGCCGACAAAAACACTATTGCCGGTGACCTCGCCATTCAGCAGATGCAGGTACGCCGCATTGAAGCCGAACTGAACGACAGACCGATGCTGCCCAAGGCCAAGGACGATTCCTCCCTGTACGCCCAGGTGCAAAACCAGTATGCCGCCCATCGCAAGGCTTACCTCGATGCGCTCGACCAGGAAAAGGCGTTGCTGGACAAGGCCGAACACGAACGCAAGAGCGCGATTGAAATCCTTGCCAAGCTGGAACAGACGCTGCCCAGCTACCAGCGCTCGGCGCAAGCCTACGCCAGGCTGGAAAAGGATGGTTTCGTGGGCGGTATCGCCGCCGCGGAAAAGCAGCGTGAAGCCACAGAAAAGGCGAAAGACCTCGATGCCCAGCGCTCGACCGTGGCGGCGCTGGACGCCACCATCGCCGCCCAGCAAAAGAAGATCAGCCAGCTGCAAAGCAGCTACAAGAGCGACTTGCAGAAGGAACTCTCGGATATCAAGACGCGGATTGCGCAACTTCAGCCGAACCTGGACAAGAGTATCTACAAGGAGGGTTTGATGGAATTGCGCGCGCCGCAGGATGGCATCATCAAGGACTTGGCGACGACGACAGTGGGGGCGGTGGTGCAGCCGGGCACGGTGTTGATGACACTGGTGCCGAAGGACGAACAGCTCTACGCGGATGTGAACATCAAGAACGAGGACGTGGGCTTCGTGCAGGTCAACCAGACGGTACAGATCAAGCTGGCGGCGTATCCATTCCAGAAGTATGG
>DASVLM010000394.1:0-6216 GCA_036384875.1 Noviherbaspirillum sp. | reverse complement strand
AGCGTGGTATACATCGCTTCCTTTTTCGGCGACTTGTAGAACTTCGTCACCGGATAAACGCCGACGAACTTGGTCGCCATCTTGGCCAGGAACAGCACGAAGAACGCGGCTGGGGCGGCAATCAGCGCCGGCACCGACACGAACGAACCGGCGCGGATGAAATAGAACGGCGTGAGCAAACCAAAGGTCAGCGTGCGCAGGCGGCGGATCAATGCATGATCCTTGCCGACAGTACCAGCCAGTACCATGCCGATCACATACGCAGGCAGGACTGCTTCACTGTCGGCCCAGCTCGCCAGAGCCCCGAGCGCGAATAAGATCAGCAATAGGTATTTCGCTTCCAGCTCGGACGGGCGGTCGCCGTAGCGCTTGAAGAAGCGCGGCGTCAGCCACGGCAATATTGCAAACACCACAATGCTGACGCCGAAAAAAATCAGCGTCTTCACCGTGAACGGCGAAAAGATGAAACCAAGCGCCAGCACCGTGCCGAGATCGTTGATGAAACAAGCGGCCAGCACCGTCTTGCCGTAATCGGTCTTGTTGAGCCCGAATTCGAGCATCACTGCATATACGACCGCGACCGACGTGGTCGACAGCGCGACGCCGGTCAGCCAACTGGCGGATGAACTCCAGCCGAGCAGGTAGTACGCGACGGCGGCGCAACCGAAGAACGGCGCAAAGAAACCGATCAGACCGATCGCAGATGCCTCTTTCCACTTGCTCCGAAACACAGTCGGATCGAGCTCGGCCCCGGCCAGGAAGGTCAGTACGATCGCGCCGGTGCCGGACAGGAACTTGATCCACGACTCATCGGTCCCCAGCACCGCGCCGCCTATCAGTGCACCGATGAACAGTTGCGCGACCGTCCCCACCACGATTTCGGATAGCGCGGTGGCGACGCGGAACCAGATCGACAGCAGTGTGGCGACGAGCGCCAGTCCCAGCCATAGAGCAGCAAGCATCCATACGTTGGTCATCAGATTCTCCTCTCGCGCCGGTTATTGTTTATCGCGTTGGCTGACTCAATAGGATTGCCGCGCCGGAATCACGCCGCGCACGCCGCCCCGCGGATACGCCACGTCACCTTGGTAACGTGGAATCAGATGCATGTGCACATGGGGAATGGTCTGGCCTGCGACTTCGCCGACGTTGATGCCGATGTTGTAACCGGTGGGCGCATGGCTGTCGTCCAGCAGGGCCTTCGCTTCATGCAGCAATTGCAGCAAGGCCGCGCGCTCTTCGTCGGTCGTATCGAAATAGCTTGCGACATGCCGGAACGGGATCAGCAGCAGGTGACCGGGCGTGACCGGGTATTTGTCGTAACGCGCATAGGCGTGGCTGTTGCGCAGAACAACGTCGCCGTCGGCAGCGCAAAACGGGCAAGGCGGGATCGTAGCTTCCACAGCATGACTCCTCATGGACCTACTGCGTTATTGGCAGCGACAGACCAAGCGGGACACTATGGGAGGACTAGAGAAGGAAGCCGATCACCCACAGCGCCCGTTCCGGGCGGTCTGCAGGCATCATCAGCCATTAAGGCGGTTCGAGGAGAATGCCATCTCCTTAATTCATCATACGCGCCCGGAAAGCGGGAATCAAGCCACAAGCCTGGACATAACTCTCTGGAAATTGCCATCCAACATTCAGCGGCCTAAAAACATTTGAATCCAGGGAGAAGAGGCCGCCAAGCAAACGCATTGAATATTCCAAGACCATGCAAGGAGACGCCGGCTGCAATGCCTGCATGGAGAACGGCATAGCCACGCTTCATGCTACCGTCTCCCCGATGGTGCCGAATTCCACCGGCAACTTGACGAAGAACATGTGCACTTTCTCTTCGCCCAGCAGGGCAAACAAGCGGTCCGCTTCTTCCTCGGTCACCACCATGGTCACCTCCACCGGCTGATCCGCCAATTCGAAGAAGTGCGCGGAATGGACGCGGCGGTGATGCCCATAGCCCATGGTCCCCATGAACACGGTCGCGCCGCGAATACCATGCGAGCGGGCCACTTCCAGTAACCATTCCCACAGCGCCTGGTGGCGGTGGCGCTTGTTTTGTTCCATAAAGAATTCGAGTTGAAAACCTTTCATGGCAGCTCCTTCACGGAGGACGGTCTCCCCTAAAAGTATAGGCAATTTACGTACGGAGGAACGTCCCGAATTGAAACCTTCGGGTTCGAGCCCACCATGCGTGCCATATTGCATCAATGGCTGTTTTTAATACTTCGCCATCAAATAAAATTTACTTTTGTTTCGATTTACATGTAACGGCCGTAACATTAATATCGTTCCATGAGTATACAAAATTGGTTACTGCTGACCTACAAGGTTCCCCCGGAACCCGCCAAGAAACGCGTCGCGCTCTGGCGCCGGCTCAAGGGCATGGGGGCAGTCTACTTGCAAAACGGCGTCTGCCTGCTGCCGAAGTCCGATGATCATGTGCGTCACCTCAAGATGCTGGAGAACGACATCTCCGAAATGAAAGGTGAATCGCTGATCCTGGAAACCGTGGCGCTCGATCGGACGCAGGAAGATAAGGTAGTCGCCCGCTTCAAGGCGGATCGCGACGAGGAATACAAGGAATTCCTCGACAAGTGCGACGATTTCGATGGCGAAATCGCGAAGGAAATCGCCGCCAATCATTTCACTTATGCCGAGCTCGAAGAAAACGATGTCGATTTGAAGAAGCTGCAGAACTGGCTGGAAAAGATCCGCAAGCTCGACTTTTACGGCGCGCCCTTGGCGGTGGAGGCCGAGCAACGCCTGCAAGCTTGCGAAGCGCTACTCGACGATTATGCGCAACGTGTGTTCGAGGCGCACGACGAAAACCGCTAAACCAGGAAAGGCGCTACATGAAACTGACCGTGCTGACTTACAACACCTTGTTTGGCGGCCGCGACGGCAGCGATGAGCGCCGCGCGCAAGCGCAGATCAACTTGATCAACGAACTCCGGCCTGACGTATTCCTGATGCAGGAAGCCAAGGGCTTCGATGCGAACGGCGGCGCCTGGCTGTACGCGCTCGAAGCCCGCATCGGCATGCGGGGTTTCCTCGCGCTCGCGCCGCGCACCGGGCAGAACGTTGCAATCTTCATCCGGGAACCGCTGCGGCCGGTCGGTTTTGAGGCGGATGGCGCGCATTTCCATCACGCGCTCGCCACGCTGAAGATCGCGCTGCCAGATAGTGAACGCATTCTTATTCTCATCAGCGCTCATCTCTGTCCGAACGACCCCGTCGTGCGTCGTCGCGAAGCCGCTTATCTTGCCGTATCCGCGGCTCCGGACAACTTGACGCTGCTCGCCGGCGACTTCAATTCCGCCTCGCCGCATGACCCGGAGCCGGAAGGTTTCGATGCGCTACCGCCCCACCATCGCAGCCGCTACCTGGCCGATGATTTATGCACCGCCGACCGGAGCGTGCTGGCGCATCTCGAAGCGGCCGGCTGGATCGATATCGGCCATGCGTTGGGCGGATCAGCTGTACCGACCGTTCCCGCAGCGGGATTCGCCGGGACCGAGTTCGCGTCGATGCGCTGCGACTATCTGCTGGCGTCGAAAGCGCTGGCGCAGCATGCCGACTCTTACCAGGTCATTCGCACCGGCCTGACCGACATCGCATCCGACCACTATCCGGTACTCGCCACATTTGCGTTGCCGCTATGACCGATACGCAAAAGACGATCGTCGCACCGTCCGCCGGCGACACGACCGACGCCTCGCCTGAACAACCGCAAGGCTGGCTCAACCGCACGGTCGCCGGCGCCGGCCTGACCAGCGCGCTGGGCGATTTCTGCTACGAGACCACCACGGTAATCCTGCCCGGCTTTCTTGCGGTGCTCGGCATTCCGGCCGCAGTGCTGGGCACCATCGAAGGCGCTGCCGATGCGGTCGCCAGCTTCACCAAGATGGTGTCGGGCTATATCGCCGATAAACTCGGGCATCGCAAACTGCTGGTGCTGGTCGGCTACGGACTAACGCCGCTGGGACAAATATTGATCGCGCTGGCGGCGGGCTGGCCGCTGTTGCTGCTGGGACGGGTCGTGTCGTGGTTCGGCAAAGGTTTGCGCAGCCCCTTGCGGGACGCGATCGTAATCCAGGCGGTCAGTCCGGAAACACGCGGCCGCGCATTCGGTTTCCACCGTGCGATGGATACCGTCGGCGCAGTGGCCGGTCCTTTGCTTGGCGTGGCGCTCTTGGGCTGGGCGCGGGCATGGCAATGGAGCGACGCTGCCACGCCGTTTCGTTTCGTATTGTGGCTCTCGGTGATCCCCGGCGCGCTGGCGGTGCTGGCGTTCCTGACGCTGGTCAAAGATCCCGAGCATTCGCCCAATCCGGCGCTCAAGTTCTTCAGCGCATTGCGCGGATTGCCCGTGCGGTTCAAGCGTTATCTCGGCGCCGTCGGCGTGTTCGGCGTCGGCGACTTCTCGCACAGCCTGCTGATCCTGGCGGCCACGCAACTGCTCACCGCATCCCTAGGCGTATTGCATGCGGCGCAAGTGGCCGGCCTGCTCTACGTATGGCGCAACGTGGTGCAGGTCGCCGTCTCCTATCCGGTCGGCGTGCTGGCCGACCGCTTCGGCTCGCTGCCGGTGCTGGTCGCCGGCTATGTAATGGGTGCGCTGACGGCGGTTCTCACTGCGCTGGCGTTCTGGTTCCAGGTCGACAGCGTGGTGCTGTTGGGTGCGATCTTCTTCATCGCCGGCCTGTATGTCGCCGTGCAGGAAGCGCTGGAATCGACCGTGACTGCCGACTTGGTCGGCCGCGACACGCTGGCGATGAGCGTCGGCGCACTCGGCACCGTCAATGGCGCCGCCAAGTTCATCTCCAGCACGGCGGTCGGCGTGCTGTGGACGGTTGTGTCGCCAGTGTTTGGTTTTATGCTCGCCGCGGTATTGATGGCCGCCGGCACGCTGCTGTTGGCGCGCATGCGCACGCCTAAAACTGCATTTGAATCAAACGGAGGATAACGATGATGGATTGGGCACATGTGGGACCGACGGTCCTGGCGTCGTTCATGGCGTCGCTGGTGGAATTTATCGAAGCGCTGACGATCGTACTCGCCGTCGGCAGCATACGCGGCTGGCGCGCGGCATTGAGCGGCACGGCAGCTGCGCTGCTGGTCTTGCTGTTGCTGGTCGCGACCTTTGGGCAGTCGCTGGCGCGGATTCCGCTGCCGGTCGTGCAGCTCGTCATCGGTACCTTGTTGCTGATGTTCGGCCTGCGCTGGCTGCGCAAGGCGATCCTGCGTTCGGCCGGTGTGCTCGCGCTGCATGACGAGGCGGCGGCATTCGCAAAGGAAACGGCGTTGCTGCGCCAGCAAGGCGCACCTGCACGAGGCCGATGGGACAAGACGGCCTTCGCGGCGGCATTCAAAATCGTGATGCTGGAAGGGATCGAGGTCGTGTTCATCGTGATCGCGATTGGGACCGGCGGCCGGCTGCTCATGCCGGCATCGATCGGCGCAGTTGCAGCGCTGTTGCTGGTCGTGCTGCTGGGGCTCTGGCTGCATAGGCCGCTGGCCAATGTCCCCGAGAACGCACTGAAGTTCGGCGTCGGCGTACTGCTGGCCGCGTTCGGCACCTTCTGGGTCGGCGAAGGCGCGCACCTAGAATGGCCGGGCGGCGACTGGGCCATCGTTGGATTGATCGTGGCGTATTTTGCGCTGGCGCAGGCACTGGTCTTCCTTTGCCGTGCCTGGACCGGAGATGCCTTGCCGAAACCAAAGAAACCCAGCGCGACCGTGCCATCGGGCATCCTCGGTACCGCCGTGACGGAGCTGATCGGCCTGTTCGTCGATGACGGCAGCCTGGCTATCGGTATCGTCGTCTGGGTTGCGATCGTATGGGCGACCGCCGCACGGGTGCCGTTCATCATGTTGACCGCTTGCAGCCTGTTTTTTCTCGGCTTCGCATTCTTGCTTGCGTACAGCGCGACACGCGCGCTGCGCAGCTCGCGTTGATGAAAATGGCGAGTCTCATGTTGACGCGGTACATTCAGGAAAGAAAAGATGGGTTGAAACATCTGGCGCGGCTGGACTTGAATATCCTTCAGGAAATCCTTGGGGCGAAACGGAAGAGTCTTCTCTTGCTGCATTAGCAAAGACGGATCAACGATGCAGTATTGCATCGGATCGAGCGCGATCTGGATTTGCAGGAAGTGCGGCTGCAGCAGCACATATTCCAAGAAGGCAGCTAGGCGGGGCGTTTTGCTATCCGAG
>DASVLM010000393.1:0-2332 GCA_036384875.1 Noviherbaspirillum sp. | reverse complement strand
GGCTGGAACCCTTGAGTGCGATGATGAGCGATTCCGACTGGACTTCGCTCAGCAGTGCCTGGATGCGGCGGTCGTCGATATCGATAATATTCTCGAATACGAACATTTCGTCCATGATCCGCTGGGCCATGTCGTTGTCGTAGTTCTTCAGGTTGTCCATCACCGACGTTTCCATTTCGCCGGAGAGGAAGTTGAGAATTTCGGCTGCAGCACGCACGCCGCCGATCGGCTTCTTCTTGAGGCCTTCGTTGCCGGTCAGGAGCTTGGTCAGTACCTCGTTGAGCTCGCGCAGCGCTGCAGGCTGGATACCGTCCAGCGTCGCGATACGCAGTACCACATCGTTGCGCAGGCGCTCGCTGAAGAAGGTCAGTACCTCGCACGCATGGTAGCGCTCCAGGTGGACGAGGATGGTGGCGATGATCTGCGGATGTTCATTGCGCACCAGGTCGGCGACCGATTGCGAATCCATCCACTTCAGACTCTCGATGCCGCTGGCATCGCGCGTGCCGAGAATCCGGTTGAGCAGGGACGATGCCTTGTCCTCGCCGAGCGCCTTGGTCAGCACGGTGCGGATGTATTCGTCGGAGTCGAGGCCGAACGACGTGTTCTGCTCCGTTTCGGCGCGGAAGGCGTCGAGCACCTTCTCGAGCTGTTCGCTGCCTACCGCTTTCATTGTCGACATGGCAGCGCCGAGTTTCTGCACTTCGCGCGGTCCGAGATACTTCATGACCTCGGCGGCTTCCTCCTCGCCCAGCGCAAGCATCAGCACGGCGCCTTTGAAGATTCCGTCGTCACTCATTTGTTCCTACCCACGATTTGATGACGTTCGCTACGATCTTGGGATCATTGCGGGCGAGATCCTTGGCCGCCTGCAGGTTGTCCTGATATGTCCGGGGCTTCGTTCCCATCGGTTCCGGGTGATACTCGATTTCCGGTGTTTCCTCTTCCGGTTCCGGTTCCGGCTGCGGCGGGAACAGGATCAGCGAAATCTTGGCGAACAGCGGCCGCAAGACTGCGAAGTATAGGTAGGCCAGGAGCGCCGCGCCAAGAGCATACTTGCCGATGACCAGTCCGTTCTCGATCATCTCGGGGCGCTTCCATATCGGCGGCTCGACGATGGTTTCCTTTTCCGGGCTGGCAAACGGGCTGTTGACCACATTGAGCGTGTCGCCCCGATCCTTGTTGTAACCCATTGCCTCCTTGACGAGGTCGGTGATCTCGGTTTTCTCCTGGTCGGAAAGCGGCTTCATCGAAACCTTGCCGGCCTTGTCGACTTCCTTCTTGTAGTTCACCACCACTGCCACGGACAGGCGCTTGACGCCGCCCATCGGCTGCTGCACGTACTTCACGGTCTTGTCGACTTCGTAGTTGACGGTGAGGTCCTTGTGTGTGTTGCCGGTTGCAGTGGTTTTGGCGGCAGCGGCATTACCGGCGGCAGCGCCGGCGGGAGCCGTGATGGGAGCGGTTGCGTTCGGTTGCGGCTGGTTCGACAGCGCGCCGGGCACGCCGGACGCCACGAGCGGTGCGCTGCTCTGCGTTTCACTGCTCTGCTGGCTGCGGATGGCGGCATTGCTCGGTTCGCCATTGGGTTTGTAGCTTTCCGCAGCCTGCTCGGTGCGGGAGAAGTCGACGTCGGCAGTTGCTTCAGCTCGTACGTTGTTCGCTCCCACGATCGGAGTCAGGATCGATTCGATGCGCTTGACGATGCTTTGCTGCAGCTCCTGCAGGTACTTGAGTTGCGTCGGATCGAGGGTGTTGCTGCTGCCGGGGCGGGCCGTTTCCGACAGCAGGTTGCCGCTCTGATCCACTACCGTCACGTTCTTCGTCAGCAGTTCCGGCACGCTGGAGGCGACGAGATGCACAATGGCGCTGACCTGGCCCGGATCGAGAGCACGACCGGGGTGAAGGTTGAGCAGCACCGATGCAGTCGGCTTCTGCTGCTCGCGCACGAACACCGAGGCTTTGGGCAGCGCCAGATGGACGCGCGCTGCCTGGACGGCGGAAAGCGATTGAATGGAGCGCGCAAGTTCGCCCTCAAGGGCGCGCTGGAAATTGACCTGTTCGAGGAACTGGGACACTCCCAGCTTCTGGTTTTCCATCAGTTCGAAACCGACGTTGCCGCCCTTGGGAAGGCCCTGGGCGGCGAGCTTGAGGCGGGCATCATGGACCTGCGCTGCAGGTACGAGAATCGCACCGCCGCCGTCGGCGAACTTGTAGGGGACGTTCATCTGCTGCAGCGACGCGACGATTGCGCCGCCGTCCCTGTCGGAGAAGTTCGAGAACAGCACCCGGTAATCAGGCTGCTGGCTCCACATCCAGATGCCGGACATGA
>DASVLM010000392.1:0-9603 GCA_036384875.1 Noviherbaspirillum sp. | reverse complement strand
GCGGCTGAACTGGTCGGCACGCGCTTATCATCGCGTATTGAAAGTCGCACGCACGATTGCCGATCTTGCCGATTCGGACTCGATCCGGCAGCCGCACGTGGCCGAGGCAATCCAGTATCGCCGGGCGTTGCGCGAGCATTGAACAGCCCTCCCCGGTGGGGCACAATCGAATCTGCCGCGGGTGCGGCAAGGAGAGAATGAAATGGACCAGCAACGCCTGATTGAACGCAGGGACGATCTGCTCAAGGCTATCGCGCGCCTCGAAGAGGCCTGTGCCCAGCCGTTCTCTTCGTTTATCCGGGACGCCGTCATTCAACGCTTCGAGTTTTGCTGGGAGCTGGCATGGAAAAGCCTGCGTTTGCGCCTGCAGCAGCTTGGCATCGAGGCACTCAATCCGCGCGATGTGTTCCGCGAGGCGCTGAGCGCCGGGCTCATCCATGATGGAAACGGCTGGAGCGAAGCACAAAAGAAACGCAATCTGACCAGCCATACCTATGATGAAAAGCTTGCCGATGAGGTATATGCCTATCTGGTCGGCGACGGGCTCAAGCTGTTCCAGCAGTTGGCAACCGAGGCTTCGGCATGGCGGACGGACAACTGACATTCGGTCTTTCCCCGGCGATCGTCGCGGACTTGCGCGAGATATTTGCACGACATCCGCAAATCGAGCGCGTCGCCATCTTCGGTTCGCGCGCCAAGGGCAACTGGAAGAGCGGGTCGGACATCGACCTCGCCGTCATGTCGCAAGCCATGACGGACGGAGAATTTACGCAGCTCTGGAATGAAATCGACAACTTGCCGCTGGTATTCAAGGTGGACTGCCTGCATTGGGACACGTTATCGAACCTCGCTCTCAAGGACAAGATCCTGCACGAAGGGCAAACGTTTTATCCCTGATCCCGCGATTCGCCCATCATCAGCCCGCACGCGGGCACCACCGGCGAGAAAGATTTATCATGGCGCAAAGAGCCGCGCCATGTTCCAGCATCCTTCCGAATTCGTCACCTTCAAGGCCAGCCCCCACCTGCCCGGTGTGGAGCTGTATTCCGCTCGGCTGATCGACCACAGCTTTGCGCCGCATGTGCACGACGGCTACTCGCTGGGTGCCATCGAAGCCGGCGTAGAGCGTTTCCGCTACAAGGGAAGCGAGCACGTCGCACCGGCCGGCACGCTGGTCTTGCTCAACCCCGACGAACTGCACACAGGCCAGGCCGAAGTCGAATCGGGGTGGACTTACCAGATGCTCTACATCGAGCCGCAAGTACTGCGCGAGATGGCCGGCAGCGAAGCGTTCTTCCGCGATGCGACCGCGCATGACCCAGCCATCGCAACGGCGTATCGCCGGCTGTTCAGGAAGATGTGGGAGGCACCGGACGATATCGCCTTCCTCTCCGACTTCACGCGTCTCGTGGACACCATTGTCACCCGCTATGGACGCAATGCGCGACTCGCGTCACCGATATCGCCGCAGCAGGCGCGACGGACGGCTGCAATGCGCCGCGTGCTCGACTACATCGAAGCCAATCTCGAGCAGAACATCGGTGTTGATGCCTTGGCAGCGGAAGTAGGGTTGTCCCTGTTCCATTTCGTGCGCACATTCTCTTCTGCCTTTCACGTGACGCCGCATCAATACGTCCAGGCGCGCCGCGCCGCGCGGGCCAAGACCTTGCTGGCCGGACGCGCCACGCCCTCCGATGCCGCTGCGGCAGCCGGGTTGACCGACCAGAGCCACCTCAACCGCTGGTTCAAACGCACCTATGGCGTCACACCCGCGCAATACCAGCAGCAAATCGGTACAAGACCGGCCCCGGTGCGGCGCGGATAATCGGCACGAACGGCGCCTGCTGCGCCCATCCTGTTGCCATCATGTTCATCGGTTTTCTCTGCGCCCTCGGTGCCGGCCTCATGTGGGGTCTTGTCTTCGTCACGCCCCTGATCCTCGGTGATTATCCGGGCATCGTGTTGTCCTTCGGCCGCTACCTCGGCTTCGGCCTGATCGCGCTGGTGCCGGCGTGGTTCGATCGCGCGCGCATCCTGCAACTGTCGCGCGCCGACTGGATGGCCGCGCTCAAGCTTTCGCTGGTCGGCAATCTCCTCTATTACGCCGCGCTTGCTACCGCCATCCAGCTGGCCGATGCGCCCTTGCCCGCAATGCTGATCGGCACATTGCCGGTGGTGATCTCGGTGTGCTCGAACTGGTCGCCGGGGCATCCGTCTGAGTCCATCGCGTGGCGGCGGCTGGCGCCTTCCCTGCTGTTCATCATCGCCGGGTTGATGCTGGTGAATTCGAGCGAGCTCGCGCATCTCGACGGCCGCCGTTCACTCGCCGACTATGCGCTCGGCTGCACCATCGCACTCGGCGCACTGGCGGCGTGGACCTGGTACCCGATCATGAACGCCCGCCACCTGAAGGCGCATCCGCATATCCGCTCTTCCACATGGGCCACCGTGCAGGGGCTTGCCACCTTGCCGCTCGCGCTGGCGGGCTTTGCCGGTTACCGCGTGTATCAGCTTGCCGCTCACGGCAGCTATGCCTTCCCGTTCGGTCCGCGTCCGGCGGCATTTATCGGCTTGATGCTGACGCTCGGCCTATGCGCCTCCTGGCTGGGCACCATGCTGTGGAACAAGGCAAGCCAGCGCCTGCCGACCTCGCTCGCGGGCCAGTTGATCGTGTTCGAAACCCTCGCTGCCTTGCTGTATGCGTTCCTGTGGCGCGGCGTTGCTCCCGCAGCCATGATCATTGCCGGCATCGCATTGCTGTGCGCCGGCGTGAGCCTCGGCATGCGCGCGTTCCGGCATGCACGGGCGCGCACGATTGCGAGCGCACAGTAGTACGCGGCCGCGAACTGGTACCATCGGGGCATGAAGAAAAGCATCCTCTCGCTCCTCCTTGCCTGCGGCACCGGCTTCCTGTTGTGCGCCTGCAGCCCGAAATACGATTGGCGCGAAATCCGCGGAGAAGGCGCGCCGTACAGCGTCATGCTGCCCGCCAAGCCGGCAAGCTATTCGCGCCCCGTCAACATCGGCGGCAACAAGGTTACGATGACGATGACGGCAACCGAAGTGGATGGCATCACTTTCGCCGTCGGTACGGCGGAACTGCCGGACGCCGCCACGGCAGCCAGGGCCGTTACTGCGATGAAAGACGCTTTGGTGAATAACATCCACGGCAGGGTGCAGCGCGAGGCGGCGACCTCAAACGGTGCCGCCGCCGACATTACTGTCGACGCCAGCGGCAAAGACCCGAGCGGACAGGCACGGGTACTGCATGCCCGCTTCCTTGCCCGCGACAAACGCGTCTACCAGGTGATCGTCACCGGCAAGGAAGGCGCTGTGCCGCAGGAAGCGGTCGACACATTCCTTGCTTCGTTCAAACCCGCCTGAAAATTTTCCGCGCTGCATGGCCCTTGACATTCGACCGAATCGCGGCGACGACAGGACATGGAATTGGCGCCGCCCGGTTTGGTCTATAGCAAATTCCCGAACTCATGCTATGGTTTAATCATAGACACCTATTCGGAGGTTACATGCTGGTCACATTCAAGTCGAAAGCTGCGGCCGAAGTGCTGATGTACGAAGAGCACGCCAAGCGCATCCTTGATTTGCTGAACAAGGACGTCAAGCAAGGCATCATCACTGTGCAGGAAGCACCGCACGCGATAGCGAAGCTGGAGGCGGAAATCGCCGAGAACAAGCTGCACCCGCATTCGGAGGTAGTGCAGCGCGACGTGATGGCGCATCACGGCGACGAGGGCGACGACAACGAGCATGAGCCGGTCGAATTTGTCAGCTTTGCAACGCGCGCCTATCCGCTGCTGGAAATGCTGCGCGCGGCAAACCGGGAGCATCACGACGTGATGTGGGGCATCTGAGTGGCGGCACCCCGCGAACTGCAGCTGAATGCTGCAGACGGTACCGCTTTGTTCGTCGCCGACTGGCCGGCTGAACACGATACCGGCCGCGGCGTGATGATCATGCACGGCCTGGGCGAGCACTGCGGACGCTATGCGCACGTTGCCCGCTTCTTCAACGACTGCGGCTACACGGTGCGCGCCTATGATCATCGCGGCCACGGGCGTTCCGCCGGACCACGCGGCGACACGCCCGACAATGAAGCCGTCCTGCGCGATGCGAAGATCGTGTTCGACGACTTTGCAAGCCGATGCGCCGCGCCGCCGCTCCTGCTTGGCCACAGCATGGGCGGACTGTTCGCAGCACGTTTTGCCGCCGGCGCACTGTCGCCGCTCGGCGGACTCATCCTGTCTTCTCCTGCGCTGGCGATTCCGCTATCCGGCCCGCAGAAATTCCTGCTCAAGACATTAAGCGCCATCGCGCCGGGCCTCGCTGTGCCGAACGGATTGCAGACGCGCTACCTGTCCCATGACCCGGCTGTCGAAGCGGCCTATGTGAAAGATCCGCTGGTGCATGCAAAGATCACATCGCGCCTGCTGCGCAGCATGCTTGCCGCAATCGACTTTTGTCACGCCAATGCACCGCACCTCAACGTACCGACATTGATGGTGGTCGCCGGCGACGACCATCTCGTCGACGCTTCCGGCAGCGCCGCCTTCCATGCGCGCCTGAAACCGGGCGTAGCGGTCATGCATCGCTACGACGATTACTATCACGAGCTGTTCAACGAAGTCGGCGCGGCTAAAGTGTTCGAGGATGTGCGAAGCTGGCTGAAAGAGCGCGTCCGCTGAGGGCGCGGCAGGCTACAATAACGTCTCGACTGCATTCGCCGCCTCGGCACTCTTCCCATGAATTTCCTCGGCATCACCGATTTCGGACTGTTCGTCACGGCGGTCCTGCTGCTCAACGCTACACCCGGGCCGGATACCGCCTACATCATCGGCAGGAGCGTCGCCCAGGGACGCAAGGCCGGGTTGTTGTCAGCGCTCGGCATTTCCGCCGGCTGCTGCGTGCATGCGCTCGCCTCGGCGCTTGGACTGAGCGCGATCCTTGCCGCATCGGCAACAGCGTTCACGCTGATCAAGCTGGCGGGCGGCGCTTATCTGATCTATCTCGGGCTGCGTATGGTATTTGGCAAGCCGGCGCAGGCCGCTGCCGCAACGGTGCGCGATGTGCGTTCCCATACAACCATCTTCTGGCAAGCGATGGTGACCAATGTGCTCAACCCCAAGGTCATCCTGTTCTACCTCGCGTTCATCCCGCAATTCGTGCGCGCCGATGCGCCAAACAAGATGCTTGCTTTCCTGATGCTCGGCACTGCGTTCTCCATCATCAGCATGTGCTGGAACAGCGGCACCGCGCTGCTGGCCGGCACCCTCGCACGCCGCGCGAGCCGCAACCCGAAAGTGAAGCAGTGGCTGGAGCGTGTGGTCGGTACCACTTTCGTCGCCCTCGGCGCGCGGCTTGCGCTGGTCAAGGCCTGAACCATCATCGCCCAGGAAAACGTGTCGAATATTGCATTGAAACCGGATTCGCTTGCGTTCAGCCTGCTCGGCGCCGCGCGCGCGGTGGCGCAGGTGAAAGGCGGCTCCGCCTTGCCGCAGGCACTGGCGTCGGTCTCCGCGAATGCGACGCCGCAGGCGCGCGGCGCCATGCAGGACATTGCCTATCGCACCATGCGCCATCTCGGGCGCTGCGACGCCCTGCTCGGCCTGATGACCGACAAGCGCCCCTCTCCTGCTGATTTGCACGGCCTGCTGTGCTGCGCCCTTACGCTCATCGATACCGAAGGCGATGCGCCTTACGAAGCATTCACAGTGGTCGACCAGGCGGTGCATGCCGCCGCTGCGCACGTCGCCACCGCACATGCCAAGGGCATGGTGAACGCGGTGCTGCGCCGCTTCCTGCGCGAACGCGACACGCTGGTTGCGCAGGCACTCAAGCAGATGCCCGCGCGGTGGAATTACCCGCAATGGTGGATAGACTCGGTGCAGCATGCCTGGCCGGACGCGTGGAAAGCCATCCTCTCCGCCGGCAACAGCCTTCCGCCGCTGACCTTGCGCGTGAACCGCCGCAAGACCAGCGTGGAGAAATATCTGGAGACGCTCGCAGCCTGCCACATGCCGGCAAGCCGCATCGGCCCGGACGCCGTGCGTCTGGCAAATCCGGTCCCGGTCGAGCGCATTCCGGGTTTTGCCGAAGGGCTGGTGTCGGTGCAGGACGCGGCGGCCCAGCTCGCCGCACCGCTGCTCGACCTGCAAGACGGCATGCACGTGCTCGATGCCTGCGCAGCGCCGGGCGGCAAGACTGGTCACATCCTGGAATGCGCCGACGTCGAATTGCTTGCGATGGACAGCGACCCGAAGCGCTTGCAGCGTATCGAAGAGAATTTGCAACGCCTGCAATTGCGCGCGACGCTGCGCACCGGCGACGCCAGCACCGCCGGATGGTGGGACGGCAAGCCCTTCGACCGCGTACTTGCCGACGTACCGTGTACCGCGTCCGGCATCGTGCGCCGTCATCCCGATATCCGCTGGCTGCGTCGCAAGACCGATACCACGCAACTCGCTGCGCTATCGGCACGCATCCTCGACAATCTGTGGACCATGCTGAAGCCGGGCGGCAAATTGCTGCTGGTAACGTGTTCCCTCTGGCCACAGGAATCCGAATCGCAAGCCGCGGCGTTCGCTGCACGCAGCGGTGCGGTGCGGCTGGACGCGCCCGGCCAGTTGCTTCCCGTCGCATCGGAAGAACAGGACCACGATGGCTTGTTCTACGCGCTATTCCAAAAGACGGTGGTCTGATAGTATTTTGCAAATATCATGATCCGGACGGCGAATGAAATCGATGCATTGCATTTCCCCTCATTTCCACCGCTTGGTCGACCGTGCGCGAACCCCTGCATGGCATTCCCACCCGCGTCCCCGGCGGCCAGCCTGATGCGGAACTCCTGATGCTCTTCTCCATGGCGCCGTCGACGCCCCGCGCACCCCGCCTGCCCAGGCTGCCGCTTGCCGGCTGGCTGTTCGCGATCCTGCTGCTCGCGCTGTCGCTGGGCGCATCGCCTGCACGCGCGGACAACGTCGAGATCAACCGCGCCAGCCTGGAGAACACCGACGAGGGCTACAAGCTGTCGCTGTCCTTCGCATTCGAGCTCAACCGCAGCCTGGAAGACGCCATCGTGCGCGGCGTGCCGCTCTACTTCACGACCGAGGTCGAGGTCACGCGGCCGCGCTGGTACTGGTTCAACGAAAAGACTTTGTCGGTTTCGCAAACCACCCGCATTTCCTACAACACGCTGACGCGCCAGTACCAGGCGGCGATCGGCGGCCAGCTGCAGGCCAGCTTCAGCACGCTCGATGAAGCAATGTCACTGGTGCGGCGCCCGGGCCGCTGGCTGATCGCCGACAAGGGCGTGTTCAAGCCGGGCGAGGTCTACAACCTGTCGGTACGCATGGGCCTCGACGTGGCCAAGCTGCCCAAACCCTTCCAGGTCAACGCGCTGAACAACGCCGACTGGCGCTTGTCGTCGGACTGGAAACAATTCACCTTCAGGGCCGAATAAGTGCCGCGCCTCCTGCGTTACATGCTCGTGGTCGGCGGCGCGTTCGTCAGCATCCTGCTGTTCCTGCTCGCCTCGGCCTCCGAAAATTCCGCCTTCTTCGACGAGCATTACTCCTTGCTGCTCGGCCTGAATGCACTGATGACCGTCGCCCTGCTCGGGCTGGTCGGACTGCTGCTGCAACGGCTTTACAAGCGCTACAAGCGGCGCGAGTTCGGCTCCAAGCTAATGGCGCGGCTGGTACTGCTGTTTGCAATGATCGGCATCCTGCCCGGCACGGTGATCTACATCGTCTCGGTGCAGTTCGTCTCGCGTTCGATCGAATCGTGGTTCGACGTGCGGGTGGAATCGGCGCTCGAAGCCGGCCTGACGCTGGGCCGTACCGCGCTCGACGGCTCGCTCGCCGACCTCACCGCCAAGGCGCGCAGCATGGCGCTGGAACTGTCGGAACTGTCCGAAGCATCGCAAGTCACGCAACTGTCGCGGCTGCGCGATCAGAACCAGATGCAGGAAGCAACTATCGTCACCGGCAGCGGTCAAATTGTCGCGACGGTGGGCAGCCGCATCGGCGCGCTGGTGCCGGACTTGCCGACCACCTCGATGCTGCGGCAGGCACGCATGACGCGTGCGTTTTCCGCCATCGAGGGCGGCGTGGATGAACAACCGGCGGCAGACGGCAAGCCGACGGAAGAGAGTGCGGCCGGCGGGCTGCGGCTGCGGGTGGTCGTGGCGATTCCGGCATCGACCAATGAACTGTCGCTGCAAAGCGAATCGCGTTACCTGCAATTGCTGCAGCCGGTACCGCAGCATCTTGCGATCAACGCAGAAGCGCTGCGCGAGGCGTACAGCGAATACCAGGAACGCTCGCTGGGCAGGTCGGGTTTGCGCAAGATCTATATCGTCACGCTGACGCTGACTTTGCTGCTGGCCATTTTCAGCGCGATCGCGGCGGCTTTCCTGATCGCGGGCGATTTGGCCAAGCCGCTGCTGGTGCTCGCGGAAGGCACCAAGGCAGTGGCGGAAGGAAATCTTTCGCCACGCCCCATCGTGCCGACCTCGGATGAACTCGGCACGCTGACGCAGTCGTTCAACATGATGACGCGTCAATTGTCGGATGCGCGCGCCTCGGTGGAGCGCAACCGGCAGGAACTGGAAAACGCCAAGGCCTACCTGGAATCGGTGCTGGCCAACATGTCGGCGGGCGTGATGGTGCTAGACAGCCATTTTCGCCTGGTGACCTGCAACGAATCTGTGGAGCGCATTTTGCAGCATGACTTCGACCAGCATATCGGCCAACCGCTGTCGGAAATCGACGGCCTGTTGCCGTTGGCCGACGCCGTGACGAAAGCATTCTCGGAACAAAGCGCGCACTCGGCCGGCGAGGACGGCATTCCCGACCTGCACTGGCAGATGCAGATCGAGATCCCGCGCAGCGACGCCGAGGCCGACCAGGGCATTACGCTGCTGGCACGCGGCTCGCATCTGCCGGTGGCGGGCGGCACCGGTTACGTGGTGGTGTTCGACGATATTTCCGATGTGATCTCGGCGCAGCGTTCGATCGCCTGGGGCGAAGTGGCACGCCGCCTTGCGCATGAAATCAAGAATCCGCTGACACCCATCCAGTTGTCGGCGGAGCGGCTGCAAATGAAGCTGGAAGGCAAGCTGGACGGGCAGGAAGCAGCGATACTGACCAAGGGCACTGCCACGATCGTGAACCAGGTGGCCGCAATGAAGCGCATGGTCGACGATTTCCGCGACTACGCAAAGACGCCTCCGGCCGTGCTGTCGCCGCTCGACCTTAACGACCTGATCGAAGAGATCCTGCATCTTTATCTCGGCAGCGACGAGAGCAGTGCGATACACGCGGAGCTGGCGGAGCACTTGCCGCGCGTCATGGGCGATGCGACGCAGTTGCGGCAGATCATCCACAATCTGCTGCAGAATGCACAGGATGCGGTGGCAGACCGTCCCGATCCGAATGAAGCGCCGCGCATCGAGGTAGTGACGGAAGCGGTTCATTACCAGGATTCCAATGGCGCACCGCGCAGCGCGGTACGCCTGACTGTCGCCGATAATGGTCCCGGTTTTTCCTCGAAGATACTGTCCCGTGCATTCGAACCGTATGTCAC
>DASVLM010000391.1:0-2431 GCA_036384875.1 Noviherbaspirillum sp. | reverse complement strand
TCTTGTTCATTACGTTTCCTTTCATGGTTGACTGAAAAATCCGCCACGCCGCATGCGATGGCGTTACTGCCTGCTGCAAACATCTACTGCAAAAACCGATCACTAACCGATCACTACGTTGCGTTGAGCAAGGCCAGGCTGCGGTGCGTTGCTACCTGCCGCTGCCGCCACCGCTACCCAGCTGGCCGCCGATGTTGATCACATTGACTGCCGGCGGTGGCGACTTGAAGCTGCCCTTGTAGAGCGTCATGGTTTCGCGCGCTGCGGTGCCATCCAGGCCCGTTGCCTGGTCGGCATTTTTTCCGGCGTCGGGGTTGAGGGTCATGCCGAGCCGCGCTTCGCGCACTGCATCGCCGAACTTCGCGTCGTAGCGGGGCGTGGTCGATCCGCAGCCGGCCAGCATGCCCAGCAGGCCAGCCAGCATTGCGATTGCAAGCTTGTTCATGTGCTTTCCTTTCACTTGGATTCGGAGGCCGGTGCCGCGCCTTCCAGGCTGCCGTTGAAATACACCTCGGAGCGGCTGGGCACGACGTGGTTGTCGGTCGGCAGGCGAGGCGCTTCCGTCAGCGGCTTGACGAGGCGCGGCGTGACCACGAACAGCAGCTCGGTCTGCGCGTTCTGGAACTCCGAGCTGCGGAACAGCGCGCCGAGCACAGGCACTTCACCCAGGCCGGGGTAACGCTTGATGGTTTCGGTGACGTTGTTCTTGATCAGCCCGGCGATCACGAAACTCTGTCCGTCGTTGAGCTGCACGGTCGTGTCGGCGCGGCGCACCGAGAGCGAGGGCAGGACCGCCGTGATGCCGCCGACCGTGGTGAAGGGCGAGCCGGTCTGCGACAGGTCCGACACTTCCGACACTAGCTTCAAATTGATGCGGCTGCCATCGAGCACCGTGGGAATGAACTTCACGCCGATGCCGAATTCCTTTTCTTCCAGCGTGATGATCGGCACGCCGTTGCTATTGGATTGAGCGACCGGAATGAAGATCTTGCCGCCGGAGAGGAAGCTGGCATGCTGTCCGCTGATGGCCATGAGGTTGGGCTCGGCCAGTATCCGCACCAGGCCGTCATCCTTCTGGCCGTCGATGTTGATCGAGGTCCGGCCCACGCGCAGCGCCTGCACCAGTCCGTTGCCGGTGCTGAGGAAATTCGAAATCAGCGAGAAGGTATCGCTGCCGCCGTTGAACGAACGATTCACGCCGACGCTCGATCCAAGCTTGTCGAGCAGCGTCTTGCTCACTTCGGCGATCTTCACTTCCAGCATCACCTGCTGCGGCGAGACGACCTTCATCAGGTTCACAACCTTCTTGCCGTCGCCGTAGGAAGCGGCGAGGTTCATGACCTGGTCGAGCTTGACCGCATCGCTCACCGTGCCCGTCAGCACCAGCGCGTTTTCCGCGCCCCTGACCTTGATGTTTTTTTCCTCGGGCATCAACTCGCCCAGCTTCGCCTGCAAGGTACCGGGGTCGATGGTGACGACGATGTCCTTCACCACGCAACGGCCGTCGTTGCTTTGCAGGATCACGTTCATGGCGCCGGCCTTCTTCCCGAGGAAGAACAGCTCGGTCGGGCTGAGCAGCGTGATGTCGACATCGGCCACGCCGTCGGTGGCTTCCGGCGATGCTGCTTCGGCAGGTGCAGCTTTCGCGTCCTTCTCGCTTACGGTCGCCGGCTTGGCCGCATGGCTGGAAGGACGGCCGCCGACCACGATGCGCGAGACCGGAATGCCGAGCCGGATGACGTTCGACTTGCCCAGCGTGAGCAGCGTCGGCGGGTCAACCGTCACCGAAGTGCAGGGCTTCAGCGCGGCACCGGATGCCTGTGGTGCGGCTGTTTTCTTCGCCGCCTTGCCGGCGTCGGTCTTGCGTGCTGCCGGCGCTTGCTCGGCTGTCTGTTCCTTCGCCGGATCTGCCGCAGCAAAGGCGTGGCTGGTGAAGGCCAATGCCGCGAGCATGGCCAGTCTTGCGTAATTGTTCCGCATGGGGTTCCGCATTGTTGTGCTCCCTGATTTATTCCTGGTGGACGGCCGGCGACTGGCTTCGGTCGAAGCAGTTCAGCGCGCGCGTTCCGTTCTGAATGACTTCGACGCAGTCCTTCGCCGATGGCGTTGCCGGTTTGCTGCGGTAGGCAACCGGGCGGGCCGCGGCGATCACGACGGGCGCCGCCTTGCCTGCATCGAACAGCTGCTTCTTGGTGATGCCTGCGGTAGTGACCGGCTGCTTGTCCACCTGGTTGCGCAGCACCAGCGACAAGGAACCGACATTGCGCGCAAGGTCCAGTTTTTCCGCATCTTCGAGCGGGAGTTCCAGCGTCACCGCATTGACCACTTTCGGCTTGGTGTCGTCGCGGCCCGCTTCCTGCGCCACCGCCAGCACCAGCACATGCTCCAGCACGGTCTTGCTGATCTGCTTGTCTTCGTCATTCGTGCCTTT
>DASVLM010000390.1:0-1705 GCA_036384875.1 Noviherbaspirillum sp. | reverse complement strand
CGACGAACCAGTTATCAGTCCCGTGAATCGGCGACAAGCGCTTGCGATCATTAACGGACGGCCTCCCCTACAGATCATATCTGGATGCAAAATCATTTGCTCTGAAGGAGCCAAATTCTTCTATAGCTTCTTTCTGCATTCAATATCTGACGAACCAATCAAAGTTAAAATCGATTACTGGCAGAATGAGGATATCGTTGAAGCGACGCACCACGTCGTCAAACCCAACACGCATCACATGATCGACGACCGGATTGACGTTGCCCCCTCGGCTTAATCCAGTTTGAAGTAAGCTCTGGCCCCACGACAAGGACCAGAGATGAAGCGCAACAGGTTCACCGAAGAACAGATCATCGGGATATTGAAGGAGCAGGAGGCCGGGGTTCCGGTCGCCGATCTGTGCCGCAAGCACGGTGTGAGCAACGCCAGCATTTATAAGTGGAAGGCCAAGTATGGCGGCATGGACATCAGCGAGGCGAAGCGGCTGAAGGCACTCGAAGACGAGAACGCCCGGCTGAAGAAGCTTCTGGCCGATGCGATGCTGGACAACTCGGCGTTGAAGGACCTCCTGGGAAAAAAATGGTAGCGCCCGCTGCCAAGCGGGATGCTGTCGCCCATCTCCAGACTGTCTATGGGATGAGCGAGCGGCGGGCGTGCCAGGTGCTGGGGTGCTGTCGGATGACAATGCGTTACCACGCCACCAGGATCGACGATGGTTTGCTGCGCGAGCGGATGAAGGCCATTGCCCATGAGCGGCGACGGTTCGGCTATCGACGGCTGCACGTTCTGCTCCGACGCGAGGGACATGTGGTCAATCACAAGCGATTGTTCCGGATCTATCGCGAGGAGAAGCTGACTGTGCGTCGCCGAGGCGGCCGCAAGCGGGCCATGGGCACGCGGGCACCGATGCTGATCCCGATGGCGCCGAACCAGCGCTGGTCGCTTGACTTCGTCTCCGACCAGATGACCGACTGCCGGCGCTTCAGGGTGCTGACGGTGGTAGACGATTGCACGCGGGAATGCCTTGCCCTGGTTGCCGACACTTCGCTGTCTGGACTGCGGGTGGCGCGCGAACTCGAGGCGCTCATCGCCAGGCGCGGGAAGCCGGCAATGATCGTCAGCGACAACGGCACCGAGTTTACCTCGAACGCCATCCTGAGCTTCGCCGACCGCATGCGGATCGATTGGCATTACATCGCCCCGGGCAAGCCGATCCAGAACGCCTTCATCGAAAGCTTCAACGGCCGGCTACGCGACGAACTGCTCAACGAAACGCTGTTCCCCTCGCTCTCGCACGTGCGGGCGACGGTGGCGTCGTGGCGAGCCGACTACAATCTCAACCGACCCCACTCGCGGCTCGGCTGGCTAACACCTGCCGAATACGCCGACACCTTCAACCCGCGACGGGATCTGGCGCTGCGCTCAATGGCCAGCTCCACGCCAGCCCCCGTCGCTCACCCCGCCCAGATGGGCAAAACCAACCGTCAGAGTCTACGTCACGCTGGATAGAAGTTGGGGGCAACGTCACCGTGTGGAGAAAGATAACCCCTAGCATACACGGGCAGGAGATATTCGTCTTTGATATCTTGCCATGCTCCGGCTGCAAACGTTACTTGTTATGAGGAATTATCGTTTTAGATTCACGCTCTGCCTTGCGCGAATTGGCTTCAAAATTCTCATTGAAGTTTGTAATGCGATGCGCATT
>DASVLM010000389.1:0-3372 GCA_036384875.1 Noviherbaspirillum sp. | reverse complement strand
CCGCCCAGTACCACCACCATGAAGGAATCGACGATATAGCCTTGCCCGAGGTCGGGGCCGACGTTGCCAAGCTGCGAGAGCGCCACGCCGCCGAGTCCCGCAATGCCGGAACCGAGGCCGAAGGTGAGCATGTCGATATTGCCGGTGGAAACGCCGACACAATCGGCCATGCGGCGGTTTTGCGTGACGGCGCGCACGAAGAGGCCGAGACGTGTCTTGTTCAGGATGGCCCACACCGCAGCCACGACGAAGAGCGCGAAGAAGATGATGACGATGCGGTTGTAAGAGAGCACCAGCGAACCCAGCACCGTCACGCCGCCCGACATCCATGACGGATTGGCGACCTCGACATTCTGTGCGCCGAAGATCGAGCGTACGAGTTGCATGAGCATCAGGCTGATGCCCCAGGTGGCGAGCAAAGTCTCCAGCGGACGTCCGTAGAGCCAGCGAATGACGGTGCGCTCCAGCGCAATGCCGACCAGTGCGGCAACGAGGAAGGCGGCAGGCAATGCCGCTACCAGGTAGAAGTCGATGGAGCCGGGCATGAACTTGCGGAAGAGCAGCTGGCAGGCATAGGTGGTGTAGGCGCCGATCATCAGCAGCTCGCCATGTGCCATGTTGATGATGCCCATCAGACCGAATGTGATCGCCAGCCCCAGCGCTGCCAGCAGCAGCACGCTGCCCAGCGATACGCCATAGAACAAATTGCCGAAAAATTCAGTGCGGGAAAGGCGCGCGTTGATAGCGCTGATGGTCGCGACCGCGGCCACGCGCACGCCTTCATCCGGTTCGACGTAACTGCCGTCGGAATTTTTGTCCAGCATGTGCAGCAACACCGGTTTCAGGTTGGCATTGGAGCTTTCCGATAGCGCTTCGACAGCGGCCTTGCGCGTGGGCGTGTCGGCCGATTGCAGATTGGCGGTAGCGGCGGCGAGCTTGAGCACGGTCTTGATGCGTTCGTCGGTTTCCTTTTCGAGTGCGCGCATCAGGAGCGGAAGCTGCGCGGGGTCGGCGCTCTTTTCCATTTCCAGCGCGGCGGCCAGTCGTTGCGCAGGATCGGAAGAGAGCAGCTTGAATCCCGATAGTGCACCCTCGACCGTGCTGCGCAGCCGGTTGTTGACAGTGATGCCGTCCACGCCATCGGGAGCATCGCCGCTGGTGTCGTTAGCCGGGTCGAAAGCCTTGCCGTCTTCGATGACGTAAACCTTGCCGTCGGGCGTGGCATACAGCGAATCGTTCTTGAGCGCGTTCAGTACCCTGAATGCTTCTTCCGAAGCGAGGGCGGCGATCTTGTTCACTGCCTCGATGCGCGCATCGGGATCATCTCCGGCGAGCGGTTTCAGCAGCGCGGCGTCGATGGCTGCGTGCGCATACAGCGCCTGCATGCAAAGCGCGCCTGCTACCAGCAATTTTCTGAATAGGTTCATGTGCAGTGTCGGGGGCAAGGCAAAACACGAAAAGCTGCGCGAAAAAAGCTGCGAAGGCGAAGGACGAAAAAATGCCGGAGTGTGGTTCGGGGGAGCCACGCTCCGGCTCGATTGCTGCGAAATTCATCCCCTCCCGTACAGGAGGAGGGGCGGCAATTACATCTTCTGTTTGCCTTCGTTACCCGGGATGAAGGGGCTCCACGGTTGTGCGCGGATCGGCTCCTTGGTCTTGTAGACGACGTTGAACTGGCCGTCAGGACGGATTTCGCCAATCATCACCGGCTTGTGCAGGTGATGGTTGGTCTTGTCCATGGTCAGCGTGAAGCCGGACGGGGCCTTGAAGGTCTGGCCGCTCATCGCTGCAATCACCTTGTCGGTATCGGTCGACTTCGCCTTCTCGACGGCCTGCGCCCACATATGGATGCCGACATAGGTTGCTTCCATCGGGTCGTTGGTCACGACCGTGGACGCATTCGGCAGCTTCTTCTCGGCGGCGTAAGCCTTCCACTTCTTGATGAAGGCATCGTTGACCGGGTTCTTCACCGACTCGAAGTAGTTCCAGGCGGCGAGGTGGCCGAGCAGCGGCTTGGTGTCCACGCCGCGCAATTCTTCTTCACCCACGGAGAAGGCGACGACCGGTACATCGGTCGCCTTCAGGCCGGCATTGCCGAGTTCCTTGTAGAAGGGCACGTTGGAGTCGCCGTTGATGGTAGAGATCACTGCAGTCTTGCCACCTGCGGAAAACTTCTTGATGTTGGCGACGATAGTCTGGTAGTCGGAGTGGCCGAACGGTGTGTAGACCTCATCGATGTCGGCGTCCTTGATGCCCTTGGAATGCAGGAAGGCACGCAGGATCTTGTTGGTGGTGCGCGGATAAACGTAATCAGTGCCCAGCAACACAAATCGCTTGGCGCCGCCGCCATCCTTCGACATCAGGTACTCCACTGCCGGGATCGCCTGCTGGTTCGGCGCGGCGCCGGTATAGAACACATTCTTCTCAAGCTCTTCGCCTTCATACTGCACCGGGTAGAACAGCAGGCTGTTCAGTTCCTTGAAGACCGGCAGCACCGACTTGCGCGAGACGGAAGTCCAGCAGCCGAACACGACCGCAACCTTGTCCTGCGAAATCAGCTGACGTGCCTTCTCTGCGAACAGCGGCCAGTTCGATGCCGGGTCCACCACTACCGGTTCGAGCTTCTTGCCCAGCACGCCGCCCTTGGCGTTGATCTCGTCGATCGTCATCAGCGCCACATCTTTCAGCGATGTTTCGGAAATCGCCATCGTGCCCGACAGCGAATGCAGAATGCCTACTTTGATGGTGTCTGCGGCAAGTGCCTGCGGAACCCAGCCGAAGGTGGCGAGCATGAGCGCGCTCGCTGCGGAGAGTTTGAGTATGTGACGTCGGGACATCGATCGCTCCTGCGTAGTTGGTGGAGGTAAGTGTTGTTGTGTTGCGATTACTCGCAGGCATGAATTAGCAGTTTGCATGCCATCTTGAATACAGCGCTTTGCCGCAGGCGTTTCGCGTTTGTTTACGCGAGCCGACTCAAGTTGGTGCGAAATAGGGAGGAGGGAAGGAAGGTGCTGCGCGATTGCGGTGCTGTGTTGTTGGAGCTGCACATTTAATGTGCAGCTCCAATTTGAAGGTTGCCCGTTTCAGAGCGATTGCAGGGCGTACTCAGTGTCGGCGGCGCCGGCCGAAAAATTCAGGGGCAGGTGCGCCTCTCGCGCGCCTGCTCGATGACGAGCGTGGCCTGCAGGCCCGCTACAGCTTCATGGGCATCGATCCACGCATCGCATAGGCGCTTGGCGGAGTCCTGCATCATTTGCGCGGCGATGCGTGCCGCTTCCATCGGCGTTGCAGCCCGGTCTCGCGCTTCTTCGATCGATTCCAGCAGTCGTTCCAGCGCCGGACGATGGCAGGCAGGAGCGCAGTCGACGGCTT
>DASVLM010000388.1:0-4156 GCA_036384875.1 Noviherbaspirillum sp. | reverse complement strand
TGAAATCACCCTCGCCCTGCAAGGTTGCCTGCGCCTGGGACGCATGAAGGACGAAGGCACGGCTTCGGTGGAAATCACTTCCATCATGAAGCGCAATTCCTGCGGCAAGGCGCTCGATGTAGCCCGCGTGGCGCGCGACATGCTGGGTGGCAACGGCATTTCGGATGAGTTTGGCGTGATCCGCCACATGGTGAACCTGGAAGTGGTCAACACCTACGAAGGCACGCACGACATTCATGCATTGATCCTGGGCCGCGCGCAGACCGGCATTCAGGCATTCCAGTAAATGGCGATGTCGAACGCAATGACAACTCCCCCCCTTTTGCATTATGCAAGCGACCTTGTCGGCGCGCTGGCTGCCATGCTTACCACCATCGCCTTTATTCCCCAGGCATGGCTTACCTGGAAGACCCGGTCTGCCCACGGCATATCGCTCGGGATGTACTCGATCTTCACTACCGGCGTCGCACTCTGGCTGGCGTACGGCATGATCATCGGCGCCTGGCCGGTGATCGCTGCCAACGCCGTCACGCTTGCGCTCGCGCTCTTCATTCTCGGCATGAAATTGCGATTCGGCTGATTCCATAACATCGGCAAACAAAAAACCGGCTGCAACTACAGCCGGTTTTTTTATGCGGAAACCGATCAGAAGCGATAGCCGAGCGTGAGCGTGTACGCCACCGGATTGAACTTGACGTCACCAGAACGCTGGATGCTGCCCGTTGTCACCGTCATCGTCGTCCGCACATCGGCATAACCGATCGAGCCGATTACCGCCCACTTGTCGTCGATGTTGTAGGTGCCGCCGATCTTGAATGCCAGCCCGACGGAATCCTTGGTCGAGATCTTCGACGGTCCACCCGCCGCCAGTTCGCCGGAAGGTGTGGTCGTTCCATCGAAGAACCGGGTGTAGTTCACACCTATGCCGACGGAGGGACGGAACTTGTCTTTAGGGCTGCCGAAGTTGTAGACGGCGAACACTGTGGGAGCAGCTTCCTTGACCGTCGCAATGACGCCGAACGGCGCGAAGGTACCGGCGCCGTAGACGTCGTACTTGGGCGGCACGCCGAGCACGATCTCGGCATCCCAGTGGTCATTGATCGAACGCGAATAGGCGAACAGCGCCGTGGTCGAGTTGCCGATGGACACGGAAGCCGGCGACGGCGTCAGGAACGCCGGACCGTTCGACGAGACGGGATCGGCCACCGAGTGGATCTGGATGTTGGCGATGCCAACGCGGATCATGTTTTGCTGTGCATGGGCAGCCATTGATCCGGCTGCGAGGGCCGCGCACATGGCGATGTGTGAAATTTTCATCATGGATTCCTCGCAGGGTTATTGGGCAGCCAGAACGCTCTGGAAATATCCGCGCGCTGCTGCTGCACAGAATGGGTAGACCAGGTTGGGGTGGTACGCCACGGCGACGGCCTGCGTCGGATCGGTTTTCGCTGCGACAGCCGCGCTTGCAGTCGATGCCTTGGCTTGGCTGAAGCCCACCTTCACTGCGGCAAACGGGTCGGCCGCACCGCTCGGGGCGGAATCCACGTCAAGCACCGTGAGCGCCGCAGGCGGCATGCCCTTGCCGAGGAAATAGGCCTGGGTTGCCTGAGTATTGACGAAGAATACCGTCGGGTCCGCGTTGCCGCCACACAGCATGGTGGGCACGTTTGGCACGAAAGTACGCAGGTCGTTTTTCAGCGCCGCCTTGCGGAAGGCATTCGCCGGCGAACATTCGACCGGCGCACCGGCAGAGGTATTGCACGGATTGACCTGGGCGTCTGCCAGGTAGGCGTTGCGGAAGCTCGTCTTGATCAGGTTGCCTGCACCAAAGAAAGCCGAGAACGCTGGCGACGACGGACCCGGCAGCGAATCGGCGGCGAACAGCGCAGCCTGCGGCAGCTTGCCTGAGGTGAAGAGCTGGGTCGTCGACATGGTGCTCGGCAATAAGGATTCGATGCCCGTCGCATACTGAGCCTCATACACATCCGATGGCGACGAATACAGTCCGCCGTAGGACTTCTGCCAACTGGTCGTGATCATCGGCAGAAATACCGTGCCGCCCAGCGGCGGGCTGCCGGCCATGATCGCATCACCGAACAGCGTCATGGCGTACGGTCCCGACATGTTGGCCGCGGCGGTCAACTGGAACTCGGATGCGTAGGTCGTCTGCATGGCACGCTGTGTCGCCATCGATACGTGGCCGCCCTGCGAATAGCCGGAGACTAGCAGCTTGCTCGAAGCAGTTGCGCCGATGGAAGAGAATGCCTTTCTCGCAGCGCGCAATGCGTCGATCATGTCGTTGGACTGCTGCTCGGCATTGAGATAGGGGTGATAGCTCAACGAAGAAACGTCGTAGCCCGCATAGTTCGGTGCAACAACGATGAAGCCTTGCGCAGCGAACGTGGCTGCGATGAGGCTGGCCTCGCTGTAGGCGGAAATGTTGGCCATGTTGAAGGCCTTGTCAGTTTCGGTGCCGTGCGCATACAACAACACCGGGCGCGGGCCGGAACAGGCCGGATCGCTACCGGACGGCACCATGATGGCGCCGGTCGCATCGGTCGATTCGCCGGCACCGCCGACGGTGATGTATTTCATGTGATAGAGCGATATCGCACACTTGGGCGTGCCGGTAATCTGCGTCACTCCCGGCTGTGCTGCCTCGAGCATTTGTGCGAACTGCGGGGCGGGAAGGCTGGTACCGTAGCTGCCGTCTGCCTGCGGGATGGGCACCCGGTTCGGCGGGCTGGCAACCAGCGTGCCGCGCGTCTGGGTATCGCTGCTGATGTCCGGCCCGCTGCTTCCGCCGCCACCGCAACCTGCGAGCGCCGCCACTGCCAGCAGCGACACGATGAGTCTGGATTGTTGCATCTTGTCCCCTCGTCTTATTGAACTGCGAACTTGCGCCGAGACGGGCAGCCACCAAAAAGCGAACGCCCGTACCTTTTTTGCCTGGTCAGTATGTCACTATCAGGAATGCTTGCCTAGCTGGCATTTCTAGAATAAATACTCTAGCAATCTTATGCGTAGCAATTGCACGGATCTTTGACGCCACTCCATGCTCTGTCACGAATGGCAACTCCATGCGTGTCGCAGCGCAGCGCAAACATTGCCTGTTGCTGTACTGGGCAGTGGCGGAAGAAGGTAGTGTGGGGATGAGTGGCAACGATATACGCGGACGTCATGTCCTGCATCGTGAGGCGCGATGGCCCCGTACCACTTGGATTACAGGGAGGAACTCATGCAACCGGAACCATTGCGGCCCGGTCGGACAGCACTGGAAACTTTATTTTTCCAACAGGCGGGAAATCACGCCAAGCGAATCGTGGGCGGCACGGCGCAGGCGGTCATTGATGCCGCGCCACTCGTTTCCTGCAGGCGGCGCTTCGACGAGGATGATGTCCGCGCCGACAGCATCGGCAGCGCGCAATGCAGCATACAGGCCATGCGCATAGCCGTCTGGCATCGACGGCAGCATGATTTGTACGGCGTCCTCTGGCAGCAGGGCAGCCATATGCAATAGCGCGGCGACACGGCGGCCGGAGCTGCGCAGTTTCTGCACCACTGTCGGCAGGTCTGTAGTGCCGACGAGCGCGACAGGCGTGTGCGGCGCGTAATGCGCCTCCAGGGTACCTGACGCCCGCGGAGCGGCGGCATCCGGTAACCGAGGCGCGATACCGATCACGCGTTCGATGTCGTCCGCCGAAACATGACCCGGCCGCAGAAGTACCGGACCGGCGGTATCCATGCGGGACAGGTCCACGATCGTGGACTCGATACCGACCTCGCTTTGGCCGCCGTCGAGAATGCAGGCAACCGGACTTTCCGGTCCTTCGCCGAACTCGTCGCGCACATGCTGCGCAGTCGTCGGACTGACGCGCCCGAACCTGTTCGCCGACGGCGCGGCTATACCGCCCTTGCCTTGCCTGAACTCGCGCAGCAGCGCCTGGGCGACAGGATGCGACGGACAGCGCAGGCCGATCGAATCCTGCCCGCCGGCGACAGCTTCGGGAATATGCGGCGCACGCTTGAGAATCAGGGTGAGCGGACCCGGCCAGAAGGCGGCGATCAGCTTGCGCGCAGCCTCGGGGACATCCACGGCCCAGTAGTCGACGTTCGCTTCCGGCGCGAGGTGGACGATCACCGGGTGGTTCGAGGG
>DASVLM010000387.1:0-2331 GCA_036384875.1 Noviherbaspirillum sp. | reverse complement strand
TCCTTGCACCCAGCAAGTGCGAAGATGTCTGCGGCGCGATGATATTGTCGTGATGGGAGTAAATCGACACAAAGTTTTTGTAAGCCGCCTTGTTTTCGCGCGCGGCAAGGTCGCGCAGCCAATCGCTCGACAGGCCTTCCTGTTCACCCACGTTCCACAACATCTGCCGCGTATTGTGGCCGAGTCCGAATCGTGCCAGCGCCGTGCCTCGATGCGGTGTGCCCAAGGTGATGACCCTTGCGATACGGCGGCAGCCGTGATCGCGCAGATAGGCACGGGCGGCGAGTCCGCCCATGCTGTGCGCAACAATCACGATGGTATCCGTACCGTGTTCCCTGCACAGTTGTTCCACGGCGTCGTGGATACGCGGAACGTACTCGTCGATGCTGCCGCCTATCGGTTCAAGGTCCACGGCGTGATGGGTGACATGCGCTGCAACCAGCGCCTTGCTCATCGCATTCCAGTAGCCGCTGTTGCAGCCATATCCATGTACCAGCAGTACCGGAAGCGCTTCGCTGTTTGTGGCGATGCGCCGTGAGAACGTCCGGAATGGCATGGTCCAGGATGAAACAGTCATCGTGGATCGGAATTCCCCGAAATACAGACGTATCGCTTGCAAAGGGCCGATCCGGAATTCGGCAGGCGTCGCGCTGCCGAAATGCCACGCAAGCCAGAAATTGTTGGCGGTGATCAGCATCCGGAGCAGAAGCACGATGCCAAAGCCGAACAGCACACTCGCATGCACGGAGGCATGAAAGAATTCCACTCCTGCCGCCGTTATCGCCAAGGCAATGGCGAACTGGATCAGGAGCAGCATGCGAGTGATGCGGGCAATCATTTCATGTTCAGGCTGCGGGTTGCAGTACAGGTGCCGGGTTGCCGGTCAATTCCTCGGCCAGCTTGCTTGCCAGCCGCGAGGTCATTCCGTAGATCGACAGCTGCGGATTGGCGCCGATCGACGTCGGAAATATCGAGCCGTCATGCACTGACAGGTTGGCGATGCCATGATAGCGGCCCATCGATGACACGATGCCGAGTCTGGTATCGTCCGACATGGCGCAACCTCCCATCACATGGGCAGACACCACGCGTGTCAGGAGGGGCTTGTAGGGCAGGGACTCGATCGCCTTCTTTGCGGCATTCCAGTTGGTATATCCCTCCGCCATCTCATGCACCGGATGCACGCTCTTCGCACCGGCGGCCAATTGGATTTCCGCCATCGTCAACAGGGCGCGTCGCACGCCGTTCCAGATGAAATCGTTGAGCGGATAATCGAGCACAGGGGAACCGTCATCGCGCAGTTGGACTGCGCCGCCCTGCGATTGTTCATTGAATCCGTCGCGCAGCAGAGCGAGCAGGGCATGCGCATTGGCAAACTGCTTCATCATCGCGGTGTGTTGTTCGCCGAATCCGTTCATCGTCGACGAGAACAGCAATGGGTGCAGCGGTGGCGCTTCCAGCTTGAAGCCGATGGGACCGTCGATCGGTTGCGTTTCAAGGAAGTGGTCGGAGTAAATTGTTTGCGGTGCTCCAGCGTACCCCGCTACGCGATGATCGTGCAAGGCGGCCGAGATGACAGTTGGATGCAGGAACGTGCGCTTGCCAAGTAGTGCGTGAGGATCGGGGGCGTTCGAGCGCAACAACAACGCGGGAGAATTGATCGCGCCGCCTGAAAGAACGTAGTGGCGCGCGCGAATCGTCAGGGTCTTGCCGGTCGGCGCAAGGCCGTCGCCGGCAAGCGCGCGGCACACGAGGCTGTCCACCTTGTCGCCCTTGAATTGCAGTTTCTCGGCACGTGCTCGCGTTACCAGCGTGGCACCTTGCGTCAGCGCAGACGGGATGGTCGTCACCAGCATGGATTGCTTGGCATTCGTCGGACACCCCATGCCGCAATAACCAAGATTCCAGCAGCCTTTCACATTGCGCAGGATAGCAGCAGCTGGAATGCCAAGCTTTGCAGCGCCGCGCCGCAGCAGATCGTTGTTCTCGTTGGGAGGCGCAGTCCACACGCTGACATTTAACCGGCGTTCCATCATTGTGAACCACGGAGCAAGCGCTTCCGATGAGTAGTCCTTCAACCCGAAATGCTGGCGCCAGTATCCGAGCGTTCCGTTGGGCGTACGAAAGCTCGATGTCCAATTGACGGTCGTAGAGCCGCCCACCGTGCGGCCCTGGAGGATGTTGATCGCTTTGTCTTTGGTTTTGCGCGCTGCGGACTCCTGATAGAGCGTAGGGTAGGCTTGTGCTTCGCGCATCTTGAAGTCGCTGGAGGATTTCAGCGGCCCCTCTTCGATCATGATGACTTTCAGTCCCGCCATGGCGAGGATCTCG
>DASVLM010000386.1:0-6018 GCA_036384875.1 Noviherbaspirillum sp. | reverse complement strand
TGCCTTGATTTCGGCGTCGAACTCTCCGACCGGCAGGCCGCTCTCCTTCAACTCGGAAAACACGCTGGAAATAGCCGACACCGCAGCGTCATGTTCGACCACATCCCGCAGCTTCTTCAGCATGCCGCGCCCGGAAGCCAGCGCCTCCATTGCCGCAGTCGCTTCCGGCGCCGTCTCGGCCAAGACTCGTTCCAGTTCCTTGTCCTTGGTCGCAATCGCCTCCAACAGCCGTTCCTTGGGCGATAACGGCTTTGCTGCTGGCTCGGACAGGGCATTTCCCTCGCCTTCCCGGTCAGGCCCCGCAATCTCGAAACCGAATGAGCCCATCATGCCGGCAGCGAGCACAGCTTCCTTTTGCGCCGGCGTCATGACCACATGCACGAACTGGCCCGTCTCGCCAATCAGAAACACGATCTCATCGTTTTCATGCGTGCTGCAGGAGGTCGCCCCTTGCGGCAAAGCCCCCCCGAAAATCTCGGCAAGGGCTTTTCCCTGTTTGTTCCATTCTGCCATCTTTGCCTCCCTTATCGACCTTGACCACGTTGTTGGCCTTGTGAGCGCGTCTGCACACTGCCACGCCCGTCCCTGTACGTTACCGACATGCGATCACCCACAGCCGGTACCTTGTCCAGATCCGTCTTGACATGAATCTTCGCCCTTCCACGTCCGATGTCCTGCGCGACATGCCAGGCAGTTGACGCCACCACTGGCCCCGAAATTGGGCCAGGATTCGACTTGTCCGGGGGAGCGACATTGGACAAATTCGGATGGTTCGCAGCCAACGTGTTGCGGATCTGCGCTTCTGATTCCTTGACGGCCTCGCGCATGGCATCTACGCCGGGCCGTGCCAACGGCGCCACATTCTTGGGTTTCAGATTCGGATTATTCCGGTCCAGGTCAAAGTCGGCAGCACGGGCCAGCAATTCCTCTTCGGTCAGGAAAAGCGCGGTATAGACCACGCCTTTCTCCTTGTAGCGAAGACTCAATGCCCCGGACTTGGGATCGACGCCCACAGGCAACATCGGCTCTCGCGCCTCGCGTTGGTTCTGCTTTTCCGATCGCTCGGCCAACAGGTCGATCGCCTGCTCGATCTCGGCACGTCCGAGACCGTTAGCATTGGCAAAATGCATAAACGGCGAAATGCCGTTAAAGAGCAACACCTGTTTGCGTCCGTGTTCCTTGTCCGTCACCGTGATCGCCAGATCGGCATGTTCTTCGTGCAGGTATGGCGACGTAATCTCGACCTCGCGATTGGCGAACACTTGGCCTTGGCCGCGATAGTAGGCGATCGTTACGTCATCATTGACGCGAGGCAAGCTTTGAAGCTGCTTGTTTGCGTGTGTGACGATCTCGCCCTGCCCCGTGTCCATCACCGTGAAAAAGCCGTTTTGGGAGACGATCGTCCCCCTATTGACTTCCTGCGGCGCCTTGTCCACGACCGGCACGCCCAAAACAAGTGACGCCGTCTTCAGCGCAGGCTCCAACTGGCTCATCGAAATGGCATGGTCCTTCAGTACCATTTGCATCACCGGATGCTTGAAATCCATCACGAGTTGCCAATCGTCCAGTACCTTCTGGCCAACCTCTTGCTGTGCGGCATTTTGCGATTTGGCCAACTGTACGCCAGCATGCACTGCCTGCTGCCACGCATGCCTCACCGCCATCAGCTCTGCCGTCTTGATCGTGTCGCGGAATGACGTAACGTCGAGCCCCAGTTTCTCGACCACGCCATGCAAGAGCTCTCCCTGAAAACGCTGATTCTCCAGCGCGGGCCCCAAGGCTTTTGCTGCCTTGCCGTTCAGGAATACCTCGTAGATCAACACGTCGTCGCCGCCAATCCCAGGCAGACGGACCACCGCCGCGCTGGGTTTGGCCAGTTCCGCGAACTCGGCAAAACCGAGCTCGTGGAACTTTGCGGCAACGACTTCTTTGGAGGTCTTAACGGCCATAACCCTGCTCCTTGCCCTTACTGGATGACTTGGTGGTCGCCTTGCCACCGTCGTACTTGATGGTGACGGGTGAACCCACTGTCGGCACTTTGTCGAGATCGGACTTGAAGTGCATCTTGAAGCCGCTGCGTCCCGTGTGTTGGAGAACGATATATTCGCCCACTGCGATCACCGGACCCGTCATCGACGGCCCCCGGTCTGCGCGGAAGGCCCATGCAGGACGCTCACCTTTCAAATGTTCACTGGCCACTTCGGCCATCTTCTCGGCCTCACGCCGGGTTTTGAGGTACGTGTCGCGCATGTCGTTGACGGCACGTGCGACGAACTCCCGTTTGTCCAGGGGCACGAACGTGGCACCTTCTTCACGATCGTAGCGAGCGCCATCGACACGGCCGATGCGACGCGCCAGATCCGGGTTGAATTCGAACTCGATACGAAACAGATCGTCGGTCTCGCGCACCTGCACACCGTCGATCTTCTTGCCGATCGACTTTTCGAAGTCGGGCGGTAGGTTCGAGACGGTCGCACGGCCCATTACGCTGTACTGGACTGCCACACGCTCGTCCTTGAACACTGTGCGAGCGAGCGCAACCTGTCGATGCAACGACACGAAAGCCGCACCATCTTCCTTGCCAAAGCCGGTCAGTTGCGCAGCCCAACCGCCGTTTGCCATCAGGATCGGGCCCACCGTCGGTTCCTCGCGGTTTTTGAAGTCCGAGACACGAATGGGTGCTTCGGGAGTCCCATTCTCGCGCAGAACGGCCGCGACCGGACCTTGAAGATCGCGCTCGATATTGGCGCGATCGCGACGGTCTTCCTCCAGGATCTTGCGAACGTCATTAATGGCCTTGTCGGCCGCATCTCCGAGCGACAAGGGCAATACCCATCGCTTCTTGTCTTCGTCGAATGAGGCGCCATCCAGGCGCGCCAGGCGAGCGACGGCCTCGGGATGATAGGCAAAGCTCACCAACTGGTTGCTGCGGCTTTTTGTGACCGATACCGGGTCTTGCATAACCGTTTCCATGTTGCACCCTTTGAATGAAATAAATATATCAACAAAGAAGAAAAAAAGTCCACCTACAGCTACGACCACCCATACAAAACGTCGGTCAACGCTCGACCGACGCTTGCGGAGTTCTTTCACCTCTGACTTTGACTTTGGCTTGCCCGTCTGAATAAGTAATCGAGGCGATACTGCCAATCTTGGGAGACACATCCAGTTGCGACAACCGATGAATCACCAACCCCGACCGGCCTGTGTCCTGCGCTGCATAAAAATCCGTTCGTTCTACAATCGGCCCGGAATACTGACGATCCTGCTCGGGCGGCCGGATCTTCATTTCGTCGCCAAAGCGTCGGCGCAAATTCGCCACCAGTACGTCATAATCAGCGCGCACCAGCGCCACTTGCGGCAGATCCAGATCCTTGGCCTGCACCTTCTCCAAGAATGCAGACCAGACCGTATTGACGATCTTCGACGTGCGAGGCTCTGTTAGTCCATGTGTTTTCGACGCTTCGACTTGCGAGACACCTTCGACCAGCACCAAGTGCGCTACCTCGATGCTAGTAGGCGTTAGTCTGGTGTGTCGCACAGAGGCATCAAATTCCTTGTCTGAAAGCCGGCGCCCTCGTGGAGGTTTTGTCTCCGTCATGTCAAAGCTCGCAAGTGAAAAATCGAACCGTTGATTATCACTTGTCTTTGGCCGTCACACATCAAAAAATCAGTCGGGTTCACCGCAGTCGCGCCGTACTTGTTCCCAAAGATCATGAATCGCTGCTGCTTCACCTGGAGATGCTTTACGTAATGTCGTCGGGTAGCGCTCGGTCATCGCGTCGTTGTCTGTCTTGGCGACCGGCTGGGCCGCTTGGCTCAATTCCTCACCTGCAACTGCAATATGCATGGTTCTTACTCCCCTATCCGTAGCTCAACTGCCTTTGACTTCTATTGCCGCAAAAAATTAACACATAACTTAACACATCTTAATACTTATTTGGTTGTGCTTTTCCTTTCGGACTGATGGAGAGATAAGGCGGAAATTCACACACAAGCCCAAGAGTTGCAATGATCACAATCTTTGTTCCCTTTGTTTGATTCGTGCGCCAGTCGCTCTAGCAGACCGAGATGCTGAGTTCCACCCTCGTATCAAACGGAGATTTGGGGCGGATGATTGTCCTGGCGACAGAGGCGGTGTCGCGTTCAGCCACGTCGATCTTGGCAAGCCATTCGGATTCCCGGTCGACGGTCCGTTTGGCCTCTTCAGGTGCCAGGCCATAGTAGCCGCGCAAATGCACCTCGACGTTCGCGCAAAAAATCAGGAAGGCTTCGAGTTGGGCTTTCTCGTCTAATGACGCCATCTCCTGGATGCAGGCTCGTTCCAACTTTGTGTCGCCGGCATGCTTGGAAAACTCATGGATCGCGGCCACGAGTTCACGCCATTGGCCAGGATCCTGTGCAGGGTCATAGCCGAGCTGTTTTAATGCGTGTTGAAGCCCGCCTGTGCGCAGTTCAGACAATGGCGCATCGTTGCTATCGATGGCCCTTTCACATAGGCAGTAGCCGGTCACAGTGAGTCCTCCGTCAAGTTCGCATATCATGCAAGGTTTCCGATTGAAATTTCAGATAAGTCGAAAATCAACTCGCAGTAAATTGCCTTTTTGCACTTTTTTTCGTTATGATTGGCAATATTATCACCAAATGCACATCTGATAAATTCAAAATTCCTTTTAAGGGAAATAATTAGCAGATTTTCAGCCGCCAACGCAGTTGGTTTTGCATTTTATGAAACTGTTTCCATCAGAGGGAACTTTCGCGCGCAACAAGTCCTGCCATTTCCTTTTGTGTAACAGTGCAAACCAAAGAACCGAGAAATTTCCGCCATGCGTTCATCGAATAATGCAACCGATATAGCCTTCATTAACAAAGCCGTGCGCGCTATCATGCTGCGCCACGGCGTCACTGAGCGGCAGCATTCCAACAAGCTGAGTGAGATACTTGATCTGAGCTATTCCCAGGCTCACCGGATCATCAATGGAGGGGACTGGACCGTGCGACAGTTATCAACCGTGGCGGAATATTTCGGGGAAACCTTGAATTCTCTGATCACCGACCGCGAAGCGCCAGTCTCGCTTTCGGTTGAGCAAACCGACGAAGGCGCGCAGGATGCGACTTTCGTGCTGGGCACATACCAGCTGCCATGCCGCGTCATGGTCGGCCCGCCTTTATTCCTTTTGCCGCGAACGATGGACTATGTGGCTGTGGAATCGGCGGGGACGTGGCGTGTCGTGGAGGCGAGTGTTTGCCCGCACGACCAGCAGAAGTACAAGGTTGAACGCCTGGAGTTGACGATCAAGCCCCCGCATGCGCCAGCGATCGCCGTCATCGACGATGAAAAGCCTTCAGCAGACAACCTGCGCGATTACTTGAACGAGAGTGGTTTCTTGGCAACGTCGTTCTATGATACGTCCGCCGTTGAGCGGGCGACGCAGGACAATGCATTCGACGGCTTTGTGATCGACTGGATTCTTGGAGACCGGACGGCCGAGCCGCTGATCCGGCACATCCGGACGTCGACCAATCCGTCCGCGCCTATCATCCTGTTGACCGGCGAATACGATTCGGGCCGAGTCAATGTTTCTGAAGTGGCGCGCGTAGTGCGCCAGTTCGATGTCGTCTACCAGGAAAAGCCAACCAGGTCGCCGGTGATCGCCGCCGAGCTCGCCAAAGCGTTAGGCTGCTGACTTTCCTTCTTCGGAAGCCCTGCGGTCGGACCGGAAAGCGCGCCACAGCGACTCTTCTCGACCGGCCGCCCAGGTGTTGTAGCAGTTCTCGCCACTTTCGGAAAATCCCCGGCTCGCATATGCCCTGAACGCAAACAGTTCAGCGAATTCGTGCCGAGCTGCATGCGCCAGCACGTGCATGCCAAGTGCGGTCGGGCGGGTCAGGATCTGTGTCTGACGAAGTGCATAGGCCTGTTGAATGGCACGCTCGGCATCTTCCCCCGCATTGCAGGCACTTCCCGGTCTGATGCGCAGGCGATAGGACGTTTCCTTGACGATGGAGACGCCGCCC
>DASVLM010000385.1:0-2928 GCA_036384875.1 Noviherbaspirillum sp. | reverse complement strand
AACGGGATGTGCTCACATCGGAAAGACACATGGAAAAATACCTGATCCGCAACGAGTTCGGTCAAACGCAGGAATTGCTGGGCGAAGAAATCGTCGTTCCCGGTTTTGAAGAACTGCAATTCATCCTGCACGCCTGGCTCTACAACAACAGCGGCGGATGGGCGATCACGGAGCGCTCCACCGGCAAGCGACTCACCTGCGGACCGGCGGGAACCGAGCATCTTGCACGCGCGCAGTTGGAAAACCAGCTGCTCTTGCATGGCAAGGATGCGTTGATGCGGGTGATCGGCAAAGGGACGCGGTCAGACTGACGCGCAGGGGGTCAGCGCCGCAGCATGCCGATCATGCGACTCAGCAAGCGCCCGGTGCCGCTTTCGCCTTCCCTCGCCTGCCGCAGCCATGCCTTGCCCTTGCGGGACCACTCGCGCCGCAGGTTCTGAATTACTGTCGCTGCGCACAGCAGGGCATGCCGCCGCGAACGATAAATCGTCAGATGAGCGAGTTCTTCCTGCACGCCCTGCAAACGGAATTTATATTCTTGCGGCCCCCACAGGAAATGGTATTCCCTGCCGTTGCGGGCGATGCACTCGCAGATCGTCAAATAGCAGCACAGCGTGCCGAGGCGAAATTCGTTGTATGCCGGGTCATGGGCGATGACTTCGAGGAAGTAATTATCCCCGACGCGGAAGTTGATGGTTCCGGCGCGAATCTTGCCGTCGATGCGCACCACGCACAGCATGCCGCATTCCTTCGCAAGCGCCAGGATGCGATGCAACTCGCGTTCATCGATGCCTTGTTCCTTTCCCTTACCTTCCATGCGCAGCTTGTTGAAGGCAATCACTTCACGCAACTCCTGCACATCGATATCGGCACCGAAGGTCACGTCATGCTGGAATGACGGCAAGCTGCGCCTTGCCTTGTTGAGGTAACGCTTGATATAGCTGCGGGTTGCGCTACCCATGCCCGCGAGATAGGCATCGGCGCTGGCAGGAAGCTTCAATACAATGTCTTCGAGGCATGCATAGCGATGGCATGGATAACGCAGCTCTCGCATCGTGCTGCGCACGGCGTGGAATGTGATGACGCCGATGCCTGGGCAGGCAGCGAAAATGGTTTCTGCAAACCGATCAGCCTCCGTGTTGTCGACACGAATTCCCTCGTTCAGCACACGCACCTCGCGCCCGCGTACACGGAACAGGTAGAGCGTGGTGACGACGCCTCCCTTAATCTCAACATACGCCGAAACATCATTGCCCAACTCCCCGGTCACGCGCCATTCCTTCATCGACGCATAGATGTTTCCGTACAGGCGCTCCAGTTCGGATTCCGCGAATTCCAGACTCCCGTGAAGATGCAAGGAAACGTCAATAGTGGCGGCAGCGGGCTCTTCTTTCTCGAAGTAACGGGCGCCGGTCGATGCATCCATCATGCTCATGCCGCCTGGCCTTTCCTGGTCTAGTGTCGTGCGCATCCTGTGCTTGCGTTGAGTTTGCTTCGTGCTTGCTTTGTACCTTATGGAGTTGAATGAGAACCGGAGGGAGAGTTCATCTTCCCCGCAAAAGGCATGCGCCGGCACAAGCGTTTTTCTCCTGTTGCTGCTCGGAATGGTGCTCGAAGTATCGGCGCTCAGGGAACGTTTTCCGCGCGGCTCCTTCTAAGGGTTTCCGACAAGACTCTGGTTTAAGCGAGGAAATATCCCGTCGCCTACGCCCTGCTGCGCCATTTTCTCCCAAGCATCCATAAAAGAATGCGCTAAACAACCGAGAGAGCACCGAATTGCACAAGCCAAAAGTTCTCCTGGTCAACGACCATCCCGCCAGTCTCTTTGCGCTGAAGACGATACTCCTCAACGCGCCGCAAGCAGACCAATACGAAGTCTTTACCGCCTCCTCAGGACCCGATGCGCTGAGACAAGTCCTCGAACACAAGTTTGCCGTGATATTGCTTGACGTCAGCATGCCTGGCATGGACGGCTTCGAAACGGCACAACTCATCCATTCCCATCCCCTGTCCGCCGTCGTGCCGATCATTTTCATTACGGCGCATTACGCCGACGAAATGAATCGCATCAAAGGATTCCAGCACGGTGCGGCGGATTACATGATCAGTCCGGTGATTCCGGAAATATTGCTCGCGAAGGTGCTGGTGTTCATTGAGCTGGAACGAAAGAACCTTCAGCTCGAAGTCCAAAAACAGGAACTTGCCGCCTTGAATGAAAATTTGCAGGTGCAACAGATGGAGGACCTGCGTCGTGTCAATGCCATGCTGCAAGACGAGATCGCGGAACGCAGGCTCGCGGAAGAACGAGCCCACGAGCTTGCCACGCGGGACCCGCTTACCGGCCTCATGAACCGCCGCTCGCTGGCGGAACAGCTGGAGCATGCGATGATGCGCGCGTCGCGCGTGAACGAACAACTCGCCCTGCTGTTCCTCGACATGGACAAGTTCAAGAGCGTGAACGATTCACTCGGCCACGATGCCGGCGACGAGCTGCTGGTACAGGTTGCATCCCGCCTGCGTGCCGCGGTGCGCGAGTCGGATGTGGTCGCCCGCCTGGGCGGCGATGAATTCGTGGTGCTGATGGAAGGATTGCCCTCGTACGCGGCGGCGGCAGAAGTGGCGAACAAGATCGTCGCTGCCGTCAGCGAACCCTTCGAGGTCTGTTCGCAGAACCTGCGCACCTCGGTCAGCATCGGCATCGGCATGTATCCGCAGGACGCTTCGTCGGTGCAAGACCTGATGCGTTGTGCCGACCTCGCGATGTACCACGCCAAGCAGGAGCGGCGCGGCAGCGTCCAGTTCTTCCACGAAGAACTCAACGCGCGGCTGATCGAACGCCGGCAGCTCGAACATGAATTGCAGCAGGCGCTCGAACACGACGAATTCGAGCTGTACTACCAGCCCAAGGTCGATGTGCGGACCGGCCGC
>DASVLM010000384.1:0-4208 GCA_036384875.1 Noviherbaspirillum sp. | reverse complement strand
ATGAAAATGGGATCGGGAGAGGTACGGGAGTGACGTTGCGTGAGCCGAATGCGGCACACAAAAGGAGTCAATGCATGTGGTGCGATCATAACGCGCGAGCAAGCTTCGCAGGCAGAACTTTCGGCTGATCAGCATAACGATGCGATGCATTTGCGGCACTTACGCTTCGTTACATTCGAATCGCACTACAAACCGTATCGCTTGCGATGCATTAATGCCCGGTGGTGAAATGCATCACAAACTAGCGGCATTCGAAACTGATGCCCCTGTGCGCCAAACGCTCGATGAGAAACCTTTCCAAGACTGCGCTCGCATTATTGTTCCCCATTGCATTGTCGGCCTGCAGCGGCGGCGGCGACTCCAGTAACGCCGCACCTGCGGCAACCAGCAGCGCCGACACCACACCGGCGAACAACGTGCCGGCGAGCGGCACGACCCAGCCTGTTGCCCAGGCCGACACTCCTGCTCCCGCCGGCCAGAACGCTGCTCAATATGCACTGACCTTCGACGAGGAGTTCAATAGCGGCACCAGCATCGATGCAAGCAAGTGGTCGACCGACATCTGGTACAAGCCGAACAATCCGACGAAAAATTACGATGTCGCCAATGGAGCCCTGCGCATCTGGCCGGCGCTCGACGCCACTAATAATTTCTTCGATCGCACCGTCGTCAGCGATGGCAAGTTCGCGCAGCAGTATGGCTTCTTCGAGGTCGAAGCCAAGCTGCCGGTCGGTGCAGGCCTGCATCCCGTGATCTCGCTGATCGCAACCAACGGCCCGGAAATCGGCATCATGCATTCGTATTCCGGTGCGCCGACCGGGGGCTGGTCGTCGAATACGCTCAATCCCATCGACTATGTCGTCACCGCAGTCAACGCGCCTGCCGGATACACCGACGAATTCCGTGCGAGCCAGTACTTCAAGGCGCCCGACTTGTCGGCAGCGTTTCACAAGTACGGCGTACGCTGGGACGCCAACACCGTAACGTATTACTTCGACGGCGTGCAGGTCGGCCGCACGATCAACCAGACGGCGGTGCGCGCACCCATGTACTTCTATATCGGCTTGTGGATGGTCAATGAGGAAACGGTCCCGCAGACCGGCAGCGGAATTCTCGGCATCAACAATCCCTACACGCCGACCGGACCGGACAACGCCATGCAAGTGAACTACGTCCGCGCCTGGCAATTCAAGTAGCACGGAGCAGAAGTCCGGACCGCAACTCCTGCGCTACCTGGCGCCGCATCTTCTCGGTAAGGAAGCGGCCGACCTCGACCTTCACGCCGCGAGACTCCAGCACGATCATGTCGCGCCCGTTCCGCGGCGGCATTACCCGGATGCGGGAAGCGTCGAGCCAGATCTGAAGTGCGACGCCGGCATCGAGCTGCTCGACCAGCAGGCAATTGCCTGTCAGCGCAATGTATTCATGGTCGGTCGCATGCCGCGCGTAATGCAGGAAGGCGAGCGCGACCGCAGACATCTCCACAGTCGCATATCCAAGCACGATCCAGGTACCGTGCAACAGCATGAAGATCACGCCGACGGCGAACGACAAAGCGCACAGCATAACGAATGCCTTCATCGTTTGACTCGGCGTCATTGAACAGTTGCGCTTGAGCAGCCATTCTTGCCTGTCCATTGCATCCTCTGCGGAGAGTCGAGTGGCCTTATTTCATTTCACGAGGGGCTGTCTCTCGAACGTGTGAAAGGGCGCAGGACTCGGCACTGTCCATTCCAGTCCTTCAGCCCCTTCCCACACCTTGGCCTCGGCGCGCTTGCCGCCGCGTATCGTCGGTATCACGACGAAAAACAGGAAATACACCTGCGAGAGGCCAAACAGGTACGCGCCTACCGACGTCAACATGTTGAAGTCGGTAAATTGCGCCGGATAATCGGCGTAGCGCCGCGGCATGCCGGCAAGTCCGAGGAAGTGCATCGGGAAGAACGTTACGTTCACCCAGATCAGCGAATTCCAGAAATGGAACTTGCCGCGCCATTCGTTGTACATGTGGCCGGTCCACTTCGGCACCCAGTAATAGAATCCGGCAAACAACGCGAACAGCGAGCCGGCGACTAGCACGTAATGGAAATGGGCGACGACATAGTAGGTATCCTGCATCTGGATATCGATTGGCGCCACGGCGAGAATCAGGCCGGAAAATCCGCCGATGGTGAATACCCAGATGAACCCCACCGCGAACAGCATCGGCGACTCGAACGACAGCGATCCTTTCCACATGGTCGCGATCCAGTTGAATACCTTCACGCCGGTCGGCACTGCAATCAGCATTGTCGCGTACATGAAAAACAGCTGGCCGGTCACCGGCATGCCGGTGGTGAACATGTGATGCGCCCAGACGATGAAGGACAGCACCGCGATCGATGCCGTCGCATACACCATCGAGGCATAACCGAACAGCGGCTTGCGCGAAAACGCCGGAATGATCTGGGAAATGATGCCGAATCCCGGCAGGATCATGATGTAGACCTCGGGATGGCCGAAGAACCAGAAGATGTGCTGGAACATCACCGGGTCACCGCTGCCTGCGGCGTCAAAGAATGTCGTGCCGAAATGCCTGTCGGTAAGCACCATTGTCACTGCGCCCGCCAATACCGGCATCACGGCGATCAGCAGGTAAGCGGTGATCAGCCAGGTCCCGCAGAACATCGGCATCTTCATCAGCGTCATGCCGGGCGCGCGCATGTTGAGGATGGTGGTGAGGATGTTGATGGCGCCCATGATCGACGACGCGCCCATGATATGGACCGCGAAAATCGCCAAATCCATGCCGACACCCATCTGTATCGACAATGGTGGATACATCGTCCATCCCGAGGCAGTCGCTCCGCCCGGAGTGAAGAACGCCGCTGTCAGCAACAATGCCGCCGGCGGAAGCAGCCAGAACGAGAAGTTGTTCATCCGGGCAAAAGCCATATCCGAGGCGCCTACCTGCAGCGGAATCATCCAGTTGGCAAAGCCGACGAAGGCCGGCATGATTGCGCCGAAGATCATGACCAAGCCGTGCATCGTCACGAGCTGGTTGTAGAACTCGGGGTGAAAGAATTGCAAACCCGGCTGGAAGAGTTCCGTGCGAATCAGCAGCGCCATCACGCCACCTTCGAGGAACATGATGAACGAGAACCACAGGTAGAGCGTGCCTATATCCTTGTGATTCGTCGCATACAGCCATCGCCTCCAGCCATGCGGATGGTCGTGGTGATGTTCGTGGACATCGTCGACTGCGATCGTGCTCATGTCTGGCCCTCCTCGAGACATGGCGTGCAGCCAGAACCGTGCCAAACGCAGATGCAGCTCCCGCCCCTGCTACAGGGCCGGGCGTGTATATCGGTGATGCAGTTCTTACCGTTCGCGGCGAATTTCTACAATCTCACAGCAGGACGCGGTAACCGGACGCAACAGGGACGAGTGCGTCCGGTTACCGTTCAGCGAGATGCTTCGACCTGTAGGAAACTCAAGCGGCAGCAGCGACCTGTTCCTCGACCGGCGCCGAAGTGCGGATCAGGTGATCGAACGCACTGAGTGCAGCTTTCGAGCCCTCGCCCATCGCAATCACGATCTGCTTGTACGGCACGGTCGTCGCATCGCCGGCGGCAAATACGCCGGGCACGGAAGTCTGGCCGCGTGCATCGACCTCGATCTCGCCCCGGTTCGACAGTGCCACCGTGCCCTTCAGCCAGTCGGTGTTGGGTAACAGGCCGATCTGCACGAAGATGCCTTCGAGTTCGACCTTGTACGACTCCCCGGAGGCACGATCTGAGTACACCAGGCCGTTGACCTTGTTGCCGTCGCCGGTCACTTCCGTCGTCAATGCCTGCGTGATGACGGTAACGTTCGGCAGGCTGAACAGCTTGCGCTGCAGGACTGCATCGGCTCGCAGCTTGCTGTCGAATTCGAGCAGCGTAACGTGCGACACGATGCCTGCGAGGTCGATCGCCGCTTCCACGCCGGAATTGCCGCCGCCGACGACAGCCACGCGCTTGCCCTTGAACAGCGGGCCGTCGCAGTGCGGGCAATACGCCACACCGCGATTGCGATATTCCTTCTCGCCGGGAACGTTCATTTCCCTCCAGCGCGCACCGGTTGCCAGCACCACGCTCTTCGCCTTGAGGCTGGCGCCGCTGTCGAGTTTCACTTCGATGATGTCACCCGGCACCAAGGCACTAGCCCTCTGCAGATTCATCACATCG
>DASVLM010000383.1:0-3184 GCA_036384875.1 Noviherbaspirillum sp. | reverse complement strand
AAGATATTCCACGTATCGCCGTTCTGCGCCGTGGAAGGAGGTTATCGCTTTCGCTTCATGCTGGCGGAACGCGACGAAGGCGGGCGGCGCGTGTCGCAGGTGGTGGCGCGCATCGAGCATGACGATGTCGACGGACCGCTTGTCGTCACCAGCATGTCGGGGCGAGCGGAAGCCTTGTCCGACTCGTCTGTGCTCAAGGCATTTTTCCTGTACCCGCTGCTGACGTTCGGCATCGTCGCGCGGATTCACTGGCAGGCGCTGAAGCTCTGGCTCAAGCGCGTGCCTTTCCATGCAAAACCATTACCCCCAGCCAGGGAGACCAGCAGATGACCATCGAACTCTACGATACCGACCTTGTACCGGCCAAAGAGCCGGCGCCGCACCATGCACCGCGCATGATGCCGGCGAGCTGGCGCCTGGTCGAGCCGATGCTCGCCCGCATCCGTCACGGCAGCCTGCGGGTTTTTTTCCCCAACGGCGGTTCGCGCCAATATGGCAACGGTACGCCTGCAGTCACGCTGCACATCCACAGCGCAAACGTAATCGGTACGATATTGAAGGCGGGAGATATCGGATTGGCACAAGCCTATATCGACGGCGCATGGAGCACCGAGGACCTGCCCGGCCTGCTCACCCTGCTCGCGCGCAACCGCGCCGCGCTTGAATCGCTGGTGTATGGCTCGCGCTGGGCGAGCATCCTGTATCGCATCAGGCATCTGCTCCATCGCAACAGCAAGGCCGGCAGCCGCCGCAATATCCATGCGCACTACGATATCGGCAACGCGTTCTATCGCCTGTGGCTCGATGCGTCGATGACCTACTCCAGCGCGATCTTTTCCGCCGGACGCGAGGAAACGCTGTTCGAAGCCCAGCGATCCAAATACCGCCGCATCCTGCAGGAGCTGGAACTGTACGCGATGCCCTATGGCGCAAAGGTGCTTGAAATCGGCTGCGGCTGGGGCGGCTTCGCCGAAATCGCCGCACGTGAGGCCGGGGCGCGTGTCACCGGGCTCACGCTCTCCACCGAACAGCTGGCCTACGCCGATCAGCGCATGGTATCGGCCGGCCTTGAGCAGCGAGTCGACCTGCGCCTGCAGGACTATCGCGACATTGAGGGAAAGTACGACGCGATTGCGTCGATAGAGATGTTCGAAGCAGTCGGCGAGGCATACTGGGACGACTACTTTTCCTGCATCGCGCGCTGCCTGAAAGCGCATGGACGGGCCTGCATCCAGACGATCACCATCGACGACGAACTGTTCGAACGTTATCGCAGCGGCACGGACTTCATCCAGCAATACATCTTCCCGGGCGGCATGCTGCCCTCAGTCGGCAAATTCCGCGAAGCGGCCAGCCGGCATGGTCTGCAAGTCATCAACGAATTCGCTTTCGGACACGACTATGCACAGACGCTGCGCATATGGCGTGACGCTTTCCATCGCTCACTACCGGAAGTACGCGAACTGGGTTTCGATGACCGCTTCGTTCGCACCTGGGATTTCTATCTTGCGTATTGCGAGGCCGGATTCGAAGCGGGGAACATCAGCGTAGTGCAATTCACTTTGCAGAAGTCGTAACAGCGCTCCTTGCCGCGATGCCCGTCAGTACCGCCGATGCCTTGCGCAAGGTAACGAATTCCTCGGCCAGTGTCGGGTGAATGCCGATGGTAGCGTCCAGTTGCCGCTTGGTGATCCCGGCGGTGATGGCAGCGGCAAAACCCTGGATGATTTCTCCCGCCTCCGGGCCAAGCATGTGCATGCCGATGACGCGGTCCGTCTCGGTATCGACCAGCACTTTCATGAAGGTCTTTTCCTGCCGCGCCGCAATGACATTGCGCAGCGACCGGAATGTCGTCTTGTAGACCGTCACGCTTGGCACGACCTGCAACGCCGATTCTTCCGACAGGCCCACCGTACCGATATTCGGCTGGCTGAACACCGCAGTCGCCACCGTGCCATAGGGCACGGTATGCGAAGTGCCGCCGAACAGATGGTTCGCCACGAACATGCCTTCTGCAAGCGCCACCGGTGTCAACTGGATGCGGTTGATCACGTCGCCGATGGCGAAAATGGAAGGTACCGAAGTGCGGTATTCGTCGTTCACCACGACGGCGCCCGACGGCGAAAGAACGACACCCGCCTCCTGCAGCCCCAAGCCGGCGACGTTCGGCACGCGTCCGAGGGCGGCGAGGAAACCACCTGTAGCGAGGTGTTCGCCGTTGCTCAGCTCGACGGTCAATTCGCCTCCCGCGCTCTTCGACAGGCGCGTAACCGTGGTCGACGGCAATAGCCGGACACCCTTCTCCCGCATCTCGTCCGCCAGCAGCGTTCCGAGATCGGCATCGAAGCCCTTGAGCAAGCGCTCGCCGCGATACACCAGGATAGTTTCAACGCCGAGGCCGTTGAGGATGGAGGCAAATTCCACCGCGATATAACCCGCGCCATGCACCACCATGCTTGCAGGCAGTGAAGGCAGATGGAACATTGCGTCGGAATCGAAGGCGAATTCCGCACCGGGAAAATCCGGCATCGCGGGCCGTCCACCGGTGGCAACCAGGATATGCGCAGCAGTGAGACGGCGGCCGGCGACATCCACCGTGTGACCGTCGACCACGCGCGCCTGCCCTTCGATGATCGTCACGCCGGCTTGTTCGAGCACACGGCGATACACGCCGTTCAAGCGCGTGATCTCGGCATCCTTGTTGGCAAGCAGCGTCTGCCAGTCGAAATTCCGCGGTCCGGTCGTCCAGCCGAAGCGCGCGGCTTCCTCCAGGTCTTCACCGTAGTGCGCGGCAAACGACAGGATTTTTTTTGGAATGCAGCCGACGTTCACGCAAGTGCCGCCCAGCTGCGCGCGTTCAATGACGGCAACCCGCGCACCAAGCTCGGCCGCCACGCGGCTCGCCCGCACACCGCCCGAACCACCGCCGATGGTAATGAGATCGAAGTCGTATTTGTCCATGCCGGAAATCCCTGTCGTATCGATTTCCGCCATTCTCTCGCGTATCGAGAAAACGTGCGCAGGGCTGCTTAATGCGCTTAATGCAACAGGAACTTTGCCTGGAAAAAAGTGGCGCGCCGCAGATGTAGCGACTTCATTAGATGCACTGTAGTCGCGTCTTCAATTTGCCTGCCGAATGAAAATTCGCAGGCAGTCTCGACTGGTTGCAGGTCCAACGCGCAAG
>DASVLM010000382.1:0-1631 GCA_036384875.1 Noviherbaspirillum sp. | reverse complement strand
CGATATCCGGGATAGAACGCTGTTTCGATCACGCCTGCACAAGCCTCACCCGTGCAAAGTTGCGCTTGCCCACCTGCAGCACACCCTCAAAACCGGCATTGAAGACGCGCTGCGCGTCCTCTACGACCTCAGCGTCGACGCGCACCGCCCGCTCCTTGAGCTTGCGACTGGCTTCGGAATTGCTCGCCGTCAGTCCCGCCGCCGTCAGCAGCGCTCCGAGGCGCAGCCCTTCGACGGGCACGACGATGTCAGTCTGCGGCAGCAGCGAGGTGTCGCCCTCGCCACGCACGACAGCATGCCAACCAGCAATGGCCCGCTCGGCGGCTTCGGCACCATGGAAGCGCGCGGTCAGTTCGCGCGCGAGGCGCAACTTGGCATCACGCGGATTGAGTACGCCGCTGGCGATGTCCTTCTTCATCTGCGCCAGTTCGTCCAGCGACACTTCGAAGCTGAGCAGCTCGAACCAGCGCCACATCAGTTCGTCGCCGATCTTCATCGTCTTGGTGACGATGTCTATCGCCGGCTCGTTGATGCCGATGTAGTTGCCGAGCGACTTGGACATCTTGTTGACGCCATCCAGGCCTTCCAGCAACGGCATGGTCAGCACGATCTGCGGCGGCTGACCGTGATGTTCCTGCAGGCCGCGGCCCATCAGCAGGTTGAACTTCTGGTCGGTGCCGCCGAGTTCGACGTCGCACTTCAGCGCGACCGAGTCGTAGCCCTGCACCAGCGGATACAGGAATTCGTGGATCGCGATCGGCTGCTGGGCGGCATAGCGCTTGGCGAAGTCGTCGCGCTCGAGCATGCGTGCCACGGTGTGCTGGGCGGCCAGCTTGATCATGTCGGCTGCCGTCATCTGGCCGAACCACTCGGAGTTGAAGCGCAGCTCGGTCTTCTCGCGATCGAGCACCTTGAACACCTGCTCGGCGTAGGTCTCGGCATTGGCCAGCACGTCCTCGCGGGTGAGCGGCTTGCGGGTGACGTTCTTGCCGGTGGGATCGCCGATCATGCCGGTGAAGTCGCCGATCAGGAAGATCACCTGATGACCGAGGTCCTGGAATTGGCGCATCTTGTTCAGCAGCACGGTATGGCCGAGATGCAGATCCGGTGCCGTCGGGTCGAAGCCGGCCTTGATCCGCAAGGGACGGCCACTTTTCAGGCGCTCGACCAGTTCCTCCCGCTTGATGATTTCGTCGGCGCCACGCGCAATCGTGGCCAGCGCCTGCTCAAGCTCGCTCATGTATTTCTCTCTAGGGTGACAGGGACGAACCGCATCGGAGCAAGGCGCCCGTGCGCGGGACGTTAATTGTGCGTTAACCGGGAATCTCGCGCAAACCCTTGATGGGAAAGGCGTTGACGCCATTTACACATGGCCGCTATGGTACGCGCAGTTTGTTACTTTGTACCGCGGGGCGCACACGGCATGACTGATCAGAAAAAGAGTGCGCGACATGCGCGCAAGCGGGCGATCAGTCGCAAGGCGCAGCGTCGGCACTCTCACTTCTATGAACGCTTTGCGCATTGGTCGTTCAACCGTTCTCCCGAAGTCGAACCCATTCACTGGCATCGTGAGCACCTGGTGCTCGCCGGCACTGCCCTGCTGATCACCCTGCTGTCCGGTTTCATCATGC
>DASVLM010000381.1:0-2762 GCA_036384875.1 Noviherbaspirillum sp. | reverse complement strand
CGTCGAGCCCCATGCGCTGGACCAGGTTGCATCGTGCGAGAGCCACAGGCGCAGGCTGCTGCGGAAGCAGGCAAGCACCGTGTCGTTCAAGCCCTTCGCTTCCGGAAAGCGCATCGCCAGACGGCGCGACTCGCGCAACAGGCGCACCACTGCGCCGACCGAGGGTCGGTACAGGTCCATTTCGTCGAGCAGGTTGCAGACGCGCGAGGCGCCGGTCAGCGAGCGGTCGATCTTTTGCTCGGCGCACCAGATGAAATGCGACAGCATGCCGGCCGCCACCGTGTCGCCGAAGCAGGGTTCGCTGAAAGCGGCATAGCGCTCGCGGCGCCAGGCTTCCGGCGTCCAGCCCTTGCAGGCGTTCCAGCCCTTGGTGGCGCGCGCATTGTCGGCATCGCGCCACTGGCCGTGGGTGGCCAGCATGCGCAGGCGGGTGTCGGCGAAGTAGAAAGGCAGGGAGGGATAGATGTCACCGGGATCGGTGCCGAGCTGCTGCGCGACCCAGGCGCGGTACGCGTCGGAAATGCGGAAGGCATCCAGCCCGAGGCATTCTTCGTAAAAGATCTGGCGCGCTGCCGGCACCACCTGCAATTCCTTGTCGTGGTTGCCGACGATGGGCACGATGGTGACGTCGACATCGGCGGCGCGCAGGTCCGCCATCGTCAGCTTCATCCAGTGGAAGAAGCCGGAATACGGCTGGTCGCTGCCTTCGACGCGCGGCATGGCGTGGATGCGCACGATGTCGCGCATGATGCGCAACACAATCTCTTCGAAACGCGGATCGTCGCGGTTCCATGGATAGACGCCCGCTTCCGCCCAGCGGCTGCTGCGGATCAGGTCGATGACGTCGCCGTTGAGGACGAGGATCAGTTCCTTTACCTGCTGTTCCGGCGGCGTGTCGTCCTTGTCGCCCGGCTTGCAGATGGCGAACTTGAGTTGTTCGAAGAAGAGCTGCCAGTCGGTTTCGGATGCGGTCTGGTTGCCGACGGTGCAGTCGGTGCAGTGGATGTCGGAGATCAGCACGCAGAGCCGGTTGCGGTCGGGCAGGCCGGCGGGCCAGAGGGCCAGGCCTTCAGGCAATGCCGCTTCAGTCATGGGCATGCTCCCGCAGGAAGGACAGCAGCGTCGGGAAGATGTCGGCCGCCACGTCCTTGCCCATGAAAATATCCTGGTGGCCGTAGCCGGGGAAGACATGCAGCTTGTGGCGGCCCGGCGCGACCTTGTCGATGCGTTCGAAGCAGCGGATGTTGGAGTCCGCGAACACGCGGTTGTCCTGGCCCTGGATGAAGAGGATGGGCGACCTGATCTCGGCCGCCTTCGCGAAGTAGTCGTCGGGCAGCGCGGCGTAGCGCGGATTGCCGGGGCTGAATTTCACTGCCGTATTGCGCGCCGCAACCATCTTGTGCACATGCCGGTAGTAATGCACATCGACGCCGCCGAACAGGTCGCCGAGGCGGTCGTGCGTTTCCGGCAGCATGTTTTCGTGGTTGAAGAGCGCCGGCTTACCCGCGCCCCACATGAAGCTCAGCATATGACACTCGGGCGAGTCGCATTCCTGGTGCAGGAAGTCGGCGCCCATCGCGATCAGCTTGCCGACCGACCATGCCGGCTGGCGGCGCCAGCTCGGGTTGTAGTACTCGATGCCGAGCAGGTAGTCCGAAGCCCAAGGTCCGAGCGCGAGCTTCAGGCCGGACCAGCCCGGTACCGACGGCGTCAATGCCACGCTGTTGAGGATCACGCTGGAGACGCCCTGCACGGTCTGCGCCGCCAGGCTCATGGACATGGTGAGCGCGCCGACGCAATGCGCGATCACATGCACACGGCGATTGGGACCGATGTGCTTGCGCAGTTCGTGCAGCGCGGCTGGATGGTCGAAGAGCGCGATGTCATCGAAGTTGTAGCGGCTGCGCGCGAGGTTGTAGGGGAAGCGGCAGCTGCCGCGGTAGTCCAGCATCCAGACGTCGCCGAAGCCTTCGTCGAGCAGCGTCGAGACGAGGTTGCGGTGCTCGGGCATGATGAACATGTCGGACGAGCTGGTGAGGCCGTGCACCACCAGCACTACGTCGTCGCAGGTGTTGCGCTTGAAGCGGGTGAGCGTGAGGCCGAGGCCGTCGGTGGTGCTGAAGGGGTGCACCGTGATGTCTGCGCCCTGCACGCCTTCGGTGGTGAACTTGGCGATGGTGCGGCGCGGCTGGTTGGGTGCGGGCGGCAGGTGCGGGCCGTAGACGTCCCACAATTTTCCGGCGAAGAATTCGGTGAACCTGGCGATGCCGGCGACGCTGGTGTTGCCCTTGGGGTCGGTGGCGCGCAGGCCTTCGAGCACCTTGGCGAAATCCATCGGGCCGAGGCTGATGATGCCGGTGAGCCAAAGTTCTGCCTGTGCGGGCTTGTCGGGGTCGATGTGGCCGTGGAAGACGTTGGTGAAGAGCGTGGTGGTGTCGTGCCAGGTATCGAACGGCCTAGTGTGCTGCACTTGCTTGCGGCCGACGAAGGTCATCTGTTCGCCGGACGGCGTGGTGCAGTAGACCTGGTAGTACATGACCTTGCGGTCGCGGTCGGCGGTGTCGGGCATGAGGCGGAAGGTGCCGGACTGCACCGGGCAGATGCCGCCGAGCAGCGCGCAGTCGACGTGGCCGGTGAGCGTGCCTGCGTGCTCGGGTTTGTCGAGGAAGATGGCGAGGTCGGGGATGGTGACGGTGACGTGCAGCGACAATCTGTTGCCGGCGCTTTCGCCATGTTGGTAGCCGTCTTCGAAGGTGGTGGCT
>DASVLM010000380.1:0-5331 GCA_036384875.1 Noviherbaspirillum sp. | reverse complement strand
ATGGTCTACCTCGACGTCCTGTTCAATACCTGGAATCGCGATTTCTACAACGCGCTCGAGCACAAGGACTCTGTCAGCTACTCCGGCTTGTTGCTGAAATGGAGCTATATCGCGTTCACCTACATTGCTGTGGCGATCTATCGCGTGTATCTCACGCAGTCGCTGGAAATGCGCTGGCGAACATGGATGACGAAGCAGTACCTCGGCAAATGGTTGGCCCGCCAATCCTATTACCGAATAGAGCAAACGCGCACCGCCGACAACCCTGACCAGCGCATTGCCGAGGATCTCAGGTTGCTTACCAGCGGATCGCTGTCATTGTCACTGGGTCTGCTGTCCAGTGTGGTGTCGCTTGTCTCGTTCGTGGGGATATTGTGGGTCATCAGCGGGCCGGTTTCTTTCATGCTCGGCCACAGCGAGATCACCATTCCCGGCTATATGGTGTGGTTTGCCATTGGATATGCCGGATTCGGATCGGCGCTCACCTGGTGGACCGGCAAGCCGCTGGTAACGCAGAGCTTCAACCAGCAGCGCTACGAAGCGGACTTCCGTTTCGGTCTGGTTCGAATCCGGGAATACGCCGAAGCCGTGGCGCTGTATCGCGGCGAGGACCAGGAACGGGCCCGGCTTGAAGAGCGATTCCAATGGGTGCGCAAGAACTGGTGGGACATCATGAGAACCACCAAACGCCTGAATCTCGTGTCGACTTTTTACGGACAGTTTGCCCTGATCTTCCCGTTTCTCGTCGGTGCACCGCGTTATTTCGCGGGCAAGATCGAGTTGGGCGAGCTCATGCAGATCAGCTCGGCATTCGGGCACGTGCAGGATTCCCTCTCATGGTTCGTCAATGCCTTCAGCACATTGGCCGACTGGAAGGCGAGCGTCAACCGTCTCGCCGGTTTCCATGCGGCGGTCGAATCCGCACATGCATTGGAAAGCGGCATCACGGTTGAACGCAACAATGTCGGCGCTCTACTTCTCGATCGTGTCGAGTTGCAGACACCGCAACGTCAAGTGCTGACGAAGCCGTGGTCGGCCAGCATTCAGGGCGGACAGCGCATCGTCGTCACCGGGCCTTCCGGTTGCGGCAAGTCGACGCTGTTCCGCGCCATGGCAGGCATCTGGCCGTATGGTGCCGGTAACGTCGAAGTGCCGATCGACGCGCGGCTTCTCTTCGTGCCGCAACGCAGCTATCTGCCTATCGGCACGCTACGCGCCGCGATTGCTTATCCCGCTCCCGAGAACGCCTTCAAGGACCTCGCGATGCGGCACTATCTGGAAGAGTGCAGGCTCGGACATCTGCGCGACAGCCTTGATCACGTCGATAACTGGAGCCAGCGCCTGTCGCCGGGAGAACAGCAGCGCCTGGCCTTCGTTCGTGTATTGCTGACGCGCCCGGAAGTACTGTTCCTCGACGAGGCGACCAGCGCCCTCGACACCGGCACCGAAGAACAGATGTATGCGTTGTTGCTGCGCGAACTGCCGGACGCTGCCGTCATCAGCGTAGCGCATCGCGATGCAGTGGCGCAGCATCATCAGGAATGCTGGAAGTTTGTTGATGAAAGCGATGACGAATCGGCAAGTTCGGAGGAAAACGCACATACTCGATTTACAATTCGGGCATCGAAGATCACAAAGACTGCACCTGTGAGGGAAGTGCCGGCTTCGTAGCGGTGCGGCCCGGCAGCGCCGCGTGAAATTCTCATCGCGTAGCCGCGTCGTTCCTGGGTCGCTCATGTATCGCCTTTATCGCCTGATTGCCTTGCTTGTTGTGTTGTTCCTGTCTGCGTGTGCGACTCGTCCTGAAGCACAATCAAGCAAGAGCAAAAGTGATACGAGTGTTCCTCTGTTCTCCACCAATTCCGCCGGCGGACTTCCTGTCGGCTGGGCGCCGCTGATTATCCTGCGCAACAAGAAGCCGACCGAATACGCGTTGGTGAAGGATGGAGCCAAGACTGTGCTGCATGCGCATGCAGACAGCTCCTCCTCGGCGCTCATGCACGAAATGAACGTCGATCCCGCTGCGCTTCCCTGGCTCACCTGGGAGTGGAAAATTTCCTGTTTGCTGAAGAAGGCCGACAACACACAGCGCACGACGGAAGACTCACCGGTGCGCATCATCCTCGGATTTGACGGCGACAAGGAGTCGCTGCCGTTTGCTGACCAAGTGCTGTTCGACACCGCCAAGTTGGTAACAGGGTACGATTTTCCTTATGCAACGCTGATGTATATCTGGGAGAACAAGGCGCCAGTGGGGACGGTGATCCGCAGCCCGCACAGCGGACGCATTCGCATGCTGGTTGCAGCGAGCGGTGCAGATGGCATTGGCGAGTGGCGCTTGTTCATGCGCAATGTGGTCGAGGATTTCGAAAAGGCGTTTGGCGAGAAGCCGGGGCGCCTGATTGGAATCGGTGTGCTCACCGACACTGACAATACCGGCGACAAGGTCGAGGCATGGTATGGCGATATCCGCCTGCTGCGCGAACGCGCCGGTACCGTCAACGCTTCCCGCTCTGGAAACGGCTTGTCGCTGCAAGCCAGATTTTGAGGGACGCTTTTCTCAGCGCGGATTCAGCCAAGCTTCGGCCAAGCGCACCCAATACGTCGCTCCCAGCGGCAACAGGTCGTCGTTGAAGTCATAGCTCGGATTGTGCAGATTGCACGGTCCGAGACCGTGGCCGGCGGCACGATGATCGCCTTCGCCGTTGCCGATGAATACATAGCAGCCCGGCTTTTCCTGCAGCATGAAGGCGAAGTCTTCCGCGCCCATCGTCGGTTCCACCTGTGCGTCTACCTTATCGTCGCCAACCAGGGATTTGAGCACGTCGATCGCAAAGGTGGTTTCCTTCACATGGTTGATGAGCGGCGGATAGTTGCGCTTGAAGCGGAAGTCGACCGTGGCATCGAAGCCGGCAGCGGTGTGTTCTGCGATGCGGCGCATGCGATGTTCGATCAGGTCGAGGACTTCGGTGCTGAAGGTACGTACGGTGCCGATCAGCGTCGCCTCGTCGGGAATGATGTTGGTCGCGCTGCCGGCGTGGATTTGCGTGATCGACAGCACGCCGGCATCGAGCGGGTTCTTGTTGCGCGAAATGATGGTTTGCCATCCCTGTGCGATTTGAATGGCGATCATTATCGGGTCGATACCCTTGTGCGGCTGCGCGGCATGCGCGCCGCGGCCCGTCACCACCACTTCGAATTCGTTGGAAGACGCCATCATCGGCCCCGGCGTGACGCCGAACGAACCGGCGGGCATGCCCGGCCAGTTATGCATGCCGAAGACGGCGTCCATCGGATACTTCGAGAACAAGCCTTCATCCATCATGCGCTTCGCGCCGCCGCCGCCTTCTTCCGCAGGCTGGAAAATGACGTAAACCGTGCCATCGAAATTGCGATGCTTCGCCAGGTAATGCGCTGCGCCGAGCAGCATCGCAACATGGCCGTCGTGCCCGCACGCGTGCATCTTGCCGGCATGTTTCGATGCATGCGGGAAGGTGTTGATTTCCTGCACGGGCAAGGCGTCCATGTCGGCACGTAGGCCGATTGCGCGCGTACTGCTGCCGTTGCGGATGATACCGACCACACCGGTCACGCCCATGCCGCGATCGATGGGAATGCCCCATTCCGTCAACTTGGCGGCAACCACATCGGCGGTGCGCTGTTCCTCAAAGCAGAGCTCGGGATGCGCATGGATGTCGCGCCGGATATGCGTGAGCTCCGTATGGAAATTGATTATCTGGTCCATCAGTTTCATTCTTGTCTCCGCTGTTGCCGCACGATGTATTGTTCGACGGCATGCGTACCATCTCTAATATGGATATATTACGCTTAGACTCTCTCTCCACGTATTTTAGCTTTTGCAAGACCCTGCTGGCTTTGGGGTTTGCAGTTTTTCATCTTCTCTTGATCTGCCCGAGGTGCAATGCCGGGCCATTGGAATGCCATGACGACCACGATTGTTCGCGCAACCTGTCCCCACGACTGCCCCGATACCTGTGCCTTATTGGTCACCGTCGAAAACGGTGTCGCAACCGAAGTCCGCGGTGATCCGGACCATCCGACCACTGCGGGTGTGCTGTGCACCAAGGTATCGCGCTATACCGAACGCACGTATCACAAGGATCGCATCCTGCACCCGATGAAGCGCGTCGGCCGCAAGGGTAAAGGCAAGTTCGAACGCATCAGCTGGGACGATGCGCTGGATACCATCGCTTCTCGATTGAAGGAAATTGCAGCGCGCAATCCGCAAGCGATTCTTCCCTACAGCTACGCCGGCACGATGGGTCTGGTGCAGGGCGAATCGATGGCCGGGCGTTTTTTTCACAAGCTCGGCGCGTCGCTGCTCGATCGCACGATCTGCGCGACGGCGGGCGGCGCCGGATACAACTACACGATAGGCGCGCGCATCGGCACCGATGTCGAGCAATTCCAGAATGCGAAGCTGATCCTCATCTGGGGCGGCAATCCTATCGCGTCGAATCTGCATTTCTGGATGCGTGCTCAGGAGGCCAAGCGGCGTGGCGCGAAGCTGATCGCGATCGATCCGTATCGCTCGCTCACCGCCGAAAAGTGCCATCAGCATATCGCCCTCATGCCCGGCACCGATGCGGCGCTGGCGCTTGGCATGATGCATGTGCTGATCACCGAGAACCTGATCGATGAAGACTATGTGGCTCATCATACGCATGGCTTCACCCAATTGAAGGAACGCGCGAAGGAGTGGACGCCACAACGTACCGCGCAGACCTGCGGCATCAGCGAGGATGAAGTGCTGCAGCTTGCACGCGAATATGGCAATGCTGCCAAGCGCGGCGAGCCCGTGGCAATTCGGGTCAACTATGGCGTGCAGCGCGTGCACGGTGGCGGCATGGCGGTGCGCAACATCGCTTGTTTGCCGGCGCTGGTCGGCGCATGGCGCCACGCGGCGGGTGGTGTGCAGCTTTCATCCTCTGACAGTTTTCCGAAGAACATCGCTGCACTGCAGCGCACCGACCTGCTGCCGGAAGCGCGACCGCGCACGATCAACATGAGCACCATCGGCGACGACCTGCTGCGCGAGACATCGCCGGAATTCGGGCCGAAGATCGAAGCGCTGATCGTCTACAACTCGAATCCGGTAGCGGTCGCACCGGAGTCGCCCAGGGTGGCGCACGGATTTGCACGCGAGGATCTGTTCACCGTCGTGCTGGAGCATTTTCAAACCGACACTGCCGACCATGCCGACATCCTGCTGCCGGCGACCACGCAGCTCGAGCATGTCGACATCCATTCGACCTATGGCCATCTCTACATGATGGCAAACAATGCAGCGATCGCGCCGCTCGGCGAAGC
>DASVLM010000379.1:0-10180 GCA_036384875.1 Noviherbaspirillum sp. | reverse complement strand
GCGCAAGTGCGCCTGGCGCCGGCACGGCTGACGCACTGCATGCGCTGGCTGGGACAGGCGCGGCGCGCGCACGACACCGCGCTGGCCTACGTACGGCAGCGACAGGCGTTCGGCAAGCCGCTGGGAGAGCATGAAGGCGTGGGGTTCATGCTGGCTGATAACGAAATCGATTTGCAGAGCGCCAGGCTCCACATCTGGCATACGGCCTGGTTGCTGGACCAGGGCAGCAAGGGCAATTTCGAGTCGAGCATGGCCAAGGTCGCGTGCTCGGAAGCGGAGTGGCGCGTGGTCGACCGCTGCGTGCAAATTCTCGGCGGACGCGGCGTGACGGGCGAGAGCATCGTCATGCGCATCTTCAAGGACATGCGCGCTTTCCGCATCTACGACGGCCCCAGTGAAGTGCATCGCTGGAGCATGGCAAAAAAAATCGTCGGGTTGCATTGAGGAGGAACCATGAGCCAGCTCTCGGTCAAGGTGGTCAGGAAGCAGCAGGAAGCGGTGGATATCGCAAGCTTCGAACTGGTTTCTCTCGACGGCAGTCCGCTGCCGCCGTTTTCTGCCGGGTCGCACATCGACGTGCATGTGCGCGACGGCCTGGTGCGCCAGTATTCGCTGTGCAACGATCCGTGCGAGACACATCGTTACCTGATCGGCGTACTGCGCGATCCAAATTCGCGCGGCGGGTCGGTCGCCATGCATGAGGCGGTCAGGGAGGGCGATGTCGTTCGCATCAGCGAACCGAAGAATCATTTTCCGCTGGTGCCGGCCTCGCGCACGCTGCTGTTTGCAGGCGGGATCGGCGTCACGCCCATCCTGTGCATGGCGGAGCGGCTGGCGCAGGCGGTGTCGGACTTCGAGATGCACTACTGCAGCCGCTCCATGGATCGCACGGCTTTCCATGCACGCATCAGGCAGTCGTCATTTGCGGGCAGGGTGCATTTTCATTTCGACGATGGACCGCAGGAACAGAAGCTCGACCTTACGTCGCTGCTCGCGCAGCCTGATCCTGGCACGCACATCTACGTCTGCGGGCCTGGCGGGTTCATCGATCACGTGGTCAATACGGCCAAAGGGCAAGGGTGGGGGAGCGGGCAAGTACACCTCGAATACTTCGCTGCGAAGGCGCAGGATACGTCTGGAGATGGTGCTTTCGACGTGAAGATCGCCAGCAGCGGGAGGACTCTTTCTATCCCGGCAGGCAAAAGCGTCATTAAGGTGCTTGCCGAGAACGGTGTGGAGGTGCCGACTTCCTGCGAAGAAGGTGTATGCGGTACATGCATCACCCGGGTGCTGGATGGGATTCCTGACCATCGGGATGTGTATTTCACCGATGAGGAGCGGGCGAAGAATGACCAGTTCACGCCTTGCTGTTCACGTGCCAAGAGTGCTTGCCTGGTGTTGGATTTATAAAGCTATGGCTTTTGAGTGAATGTGCGGATATTGCACGCATTGAGATAGCCGGACTGGTGGTCGGGAGGAGGTTGGCACGGTTCCGCGCCAGCCCCCTCCCGACCACCATCAAGCGCCGCGCGAAGGCAGCAAAAAGCCAGGAACCGCAAGGGCACCGGCACGACCGTCTGCGCACATTAAAGAAACCGCCACCAAACCATTCACTGCACAGTAATCAACCCACGCGAACACGCAATCGCCACCGCATGCGTACGATTGCTGGCGTTGAGCTTCATCACCGCGTTGCGTAGGTGGAAGCGAGCGGTCTCATGCGAGCGCTGGATGATGAGCGCGATCTCTTCCTCGGTCTTGCCGCAGGCAGCCCAGGAGAGGCATTCGATCTCACGCGCCGTCAAGGCATCCGGATTGGCCATGTTGAGCGCGGCGCGCCGGGTAGCCTCAAGCCGGTCGATATGGCGGATGAAGGCGTGGGAGATCAGGTAGGTGGCGCTGTAAGTATCATGCGCCTGCTCCAGCAGGTTGCCGCGCTTGCGACTGCACCAGGTCACATACCCCGACTTGCCGCCGGGCCGATGCACCGGCACCGTCACCGCGCCTTCGAAGTAGTTGCCGTAGTAATGCAGCACCTCACACTGTTCCGGCGCCAGCTTGCGCCCCCGCCACTCCACCCCGGACGGGTCGCATTCCCAAACGATCGAATCGGCGGTGCGCCCGCACAGTTGCGTCACAGGGCAATAGCGGCCGAGTTCGCGGTTGACCCAGGTATTGACGCAATCGGAAGGCCAGCCCATGGCGGCACCGATGAATTGCCCATCGCTGCTTCGCGGCAAGGCGATCTGCTCGCGGTCCAGCTGGAAAGCAGCGAGGTCCCAGCCCATTTCGGAAGCGCAACCGGCCAACAGCAAGGCGGCCGAATTCAGGCTGGTTTGTTCCGCCAACTTCTCGCGAAAACGCTCATCCCATGCATTGCCCATGTCTCCTCCGGCATCCGGGTATTTTTCTCAAATGTAGCACCGAGAGCAGGATATGTCATCGTCCATCCGGATGAAAATTGCACCGCGTTGCATATTATGAAAGACAAGCGAATTGCAAGCTGGCATGTTGGGTGAACCTCCCTAAAAGGGTAGTTGTTGGCGCCCGGCCGTTATCCGACACTCTTCGGCATAGAACAAGACCATTCAAGGAGACATCATGCTGAATGAGAAAGAAGTCCTCCACGCCCTCGTCAAGCGCATCTTCAAGCACATCGATGCCGCGACCACGGACAGCGCGGAAGAACCCTATCGCCATCCCACCTGGACCTACACCGATCCCGCGCTGTTCAAGCAGGAGCGCCTGAAGATTTTCAAGGAAAATCCGCAGCTCGTCTGCTTCTCGCCCGACTTGCCCAACCCCGGTTCCTTCTACACCTTCGACGACCTCGGCGTGCCGGCACTACTGGTGCGCGACAACGACGGCAAGGTGAATGCCTTCCTCAATGCCTGCTCGCATCGCGGCGCGCGTCTGAAGGAGGGTTGCGGCAAGACCAATGCCCTGAGCTGCCCCTACCACGCCTGGGGCTTTGACCTCAAGGGAAAACTGCGCACGATCTACAAGGAAGAGACTTTTGGCTGCGTCGACAAGGCCTTCTACAACCTCGTCAAGCTGCCGGTCGAAGAAAAGTACGGAATGATCTATGTCGGCCTCGATCCGGACATGAAGTTCACCATCGATGACCACATCGGCGACCTCGCTCCCTACTTCGAGATGTGGGACTTCAGCAAGATGGAGCTGGTCAACCAGCACGAATGGCACATGCAGACCAACTGGAAGCTTGCGCTCGATACGTTCTGCGAAGGGTATCACTTCACGCCGCTGCACAAGGAAAGCGTGGGTGACTACGCGCTCGGCAACCTGTCGCTGTTCGACCGCTTCGGCAAGGACAAGCAGCACCATCGCATCACCTTCCCGAATTCCTCCATCCACACCCTGAAGGAGTTGTCGGAAGAGCAGTGGACCGATGTGTTCAGTCACTTCCAGCTGGTGCACTTCATCTATCCCAATATCTCGCTGCTGGTGTCGCCCACCGCAGTGGAATTCTTCCAGCTCTATCCGGGCAAGACTGTCGGCGAGCACCTGACGCGCTACCGCTGCTACTGGCGCTCCGACCTCGGCCGTCCCGACCAGGGACGCGATCCGCAGGCTCACTTCGAATTCATCCGCGAAGTGGTGGACAAGGAAGATTACTGGGTCAGCGCCAACGTGCAGAAGGCCCTGAGCGCCAACATCAAGCCGTTCAGCACCTTCGGCCGCAATGAGCCGGCGCTGATCAACATGCACAAGGCCTTTCTGCGCGGCGTCGGCATCACGCCGGAGGAAGCGCAACTGGAAAAGGTCGGCGCCTGAACGGCGGCCGGTGCGACATGAAGCGAATGGAAGGGAAGACGGTCCTGATCACCGGCGCCGGATCGGGCCTCGGCAGGGCGGATGCGCTGCTGCTTGCCCGTGAGGGTGCGCGCATCGTCGTGACAGATGTCAATGAAGATGCGGGGCGGGAAGTGGCGAAGGAAACTGGCGGTGTGTTCGTTCGCCACGACGTGCGTAACGAAGACGACTGGCGCACCACCATTGCCACTGTAGTGCAGCGCTTCGGCCGGCTGGACGTGCTGGTCAACAATGCCGGCATCGTAATACCGGCCGACATCGAGACCACCACGCTGGAGCAGTACCGCCTGGTCAACGCCATTCATGCCGAGGGCACATTCCTCGGTTGCAAGTACGCCATCGATGCGATGAAGGCGCATGGCGGCTCGATCATCAACATCGCTTCGATTACGGCCTTGCGCGGCTCGCCGCAGGTACCCGCGTATGCGGCGGCCAAAGGCGCAATCCGCTCGTTGAGCATGGCCGTGGCGGCGCACTGCTTGGACAAGGGTTACCGCATCCGCTGCAACGCCATCTTCCCCGGCGTCATGGCGACGCCGCTGGTGGTGGCGGTGGTGGGAGAGAACTATCCCGGTGCGGGGCATCCGGACGATGTTGCCAACACGGTGCTGTTCCTGGCGTCGGATGAATCGCGCTTCGTTAACGGCGCCGAGTTCGTGGTGGACAACGGTGCTTCGATGCGCTTGAACGGGTAACCGATAAATCACAAAAGCAGGCCGCCAGGTACAGACCCTGCAGGCTATGCTGCAATGGAGAGGAAGAACATGGCAGGTGCAAGCAAGGATATAGGTGCCATCGACTGCGTGCTGGTCGCTTCGGGCAAGTACCACGATATCGATTTCGCGCGGCTGGAATTGCTCAAGCTGCTAGCCGAGGACGATCGCGTGCGGGTGCGCGTGTTCGAAGACTATTCCAACCTGGAAGCGATCCGCAACGCGGCTTTCCTCATCACTTACACCTGCGACGTGGTGCCCAGCCTGGAGCAGCAGGAAGCGCTGCGCGCATGGCTCGAAGGCGGCGGGCGCTGGTATGCGCTGCACGGCACCAGCTCCATCCTGCGTTTTCTCTCCAGCGGGCTGGTGGACTCGCCCAAGTGGGCGCCGCATCTGGTGGAAACCCTGGGTTCGCAATTCATCGCCCATCCGCCGATCGGACCGTATCGCGTGGAAGTGGCTGATCCGGAGCATGAACTGGTGCGCGGCATCGAACCCTTCGAGGTGATCGACGAGCTGTATTTGTCCGATGTCCATGCTGGCCTACATGTGCTGCTCGATACCGAATTCGAGGGGGAGGCAGCCGGCTTCGAGCGCGCGCAATGGGAGAAGGCGCGACATGCGGTGTTCTATATCCGCAAGCTCGGCAAGGGTGCGGTGCTGTATCTCACGCTGGGACATTGCCGTGGTCACCATGACATGCGGCCGTTGATGGCGCACTGGCCGGAAGTGCAACGCTGTTCGTGGGAGCTGCCGGTGTATTACGAGCTGCTGCGTCGCGGAATCGCTTGGTCGAAGGGGCAGGGGCAAGAGTAATAAGGGTGCAGGGGCTGGTGCCGTTTCAGGTAGGGGGCTTGGGCATTCTGGCGGGGAACTAGGGAAAATGAAGAGTTAACACCCTCTGCCCGCGATGCGTATGTAGTTGCTAATTGTTTTTTACGGAGCCCGCCGCGCACATCGAAGTGTTGCAGACGTTCCCCGCCAGAATGCCCAAGCCCCCTCCCTGAAACTACGCAGGATGTAGTCAAAACAGCCGCTCGCATGCGGCGCGAACACACACAAAGGAGATCACCATGGAACTAGGATTGCGCGGCAAGAAAGTCATCATCAACGGCGGCAGCCGCGGTATCGGCCGTGCGGCGCTTGAACTGTTTGCACAGGAAGGTTGCGACATCGCCTTCTTCTCGCGCGATGCCAAGCGCGTCGACGAGACGGTGAGCCAGTTGCAGAAGTCGGGCGTCAAGGTCTTCGGCGAAGCCTTTGACATGAACGACATCGAGGCCTACAAGGCCTGGCTGTTGAAGGCGGCGGACAAGCTCGGCGGCTGCGACATCTTCATCCACAACGCGAGCTCCTCCGGCGCACAGGGTACCACCGACTGGGATCTCACCTACAAGCTCGACATGCTGGGTGCGGTGCGCGGCTGCGAGACGCTGGAGCCGGCGCTCGAAGCGTCCGGTTCGGGTTCGGTGATCCTGATGTCGAGCACCGCCGCCGTTGAGACCTTCATCTATCCGCAAGCCTTCAACGCGATCAAGTCCGCGATCATCACCTACGGCAAGCAGCTGTCGCAGCTGTGGGCGCCGAAGAACATCCGCGTGAACATGCTTACGCCGGGCCCGGTCGCCTACCCCGGCGGCAACTGGGCGATGATCAAGGACGCTGCGCCCGACCTCTACAACAAGACGCTGTCGGAAATGCCGCTGGGCCGCTTCGGCGCACCGGAAGACGTGGCGCGTTCCATGGTCTTCCTCGTCAGCCCGATGGCTTCCTACATCACCGGCGCCAACCTGGTGATCGATGGCGGCTACACCAAGCGCGTCCAGTTCTGAGCCGGGGCGCCACATGAAGCTCCATACCTCCATCGGGCCGAACCCCCGCATGGTCAACATGTTCGCCGCCGAGAAGGGTTTGGTCCTGAATCGGGTCAATGTCGACATCATTGCCGGCGAAAACCGGCATCAGCCCTTCCTGTCGCTTAATCCCGCCGGTTCCACGCCGGTGCTGGAACTGGACGACGGCACGGCGCTTGCGGAGACGGTGGCGATCTGCGAATACCTCGAAGAGCGGTATCCCGAACCGGTGCTGATCGGCGCTACGTCGCGCGCGCGCGCGATGACTCGCATGTGGACGCGTCGCGTCGACTACATGGTGGTGCAGCCTATGACCGCCGGTTTTCGTGGCGCGGAAGGCCTGCCGTTGTTCAAGGACCGCGTGCGCTGCCTGCCGCAGGCGGCGGACGACCTGAAGCTTACAGCGAAGGAGGGCCTGCAATGGCTGGAGCAGCAGATGGGCGAGCGGCAATACATCGCCGGCGATGCGGTGTCGATGGCCGACATCCTGCTGTTCAGCTTCGTGGAGTTCGGGGCGCTGGTCGGGCAGGCGTTCGACCGCGACAATCGCCGCCTCGCGGCATGGCATGAGCGGATGGCATCGCGGCCGAGCGCGGCGGCAACTGCCTGAGCCAAAGCAACCAGGCATCGAGAGCGCATTGCAGTCTCTCGATGCCTGAACAGAGATACGACTGCCGGCAAGAGCAGCACTTCGGAGGAAATCATGAAGCGCTTCCAATCCCTGAGCATTGCCATCAAATTGCTCACCGCCTTTGCGGCGATCCTGGCTATCGCCACCGTGCTGGGCATCTTTTCGATCCGCCAGCTTGCCATCGTCAACGACACCTCTACCGAACTCGGCCTGGAGTGGATGCCGAAGGTCCGCGCGCTGCTCGAAGTGAAGGCGGACATCGCAGACCTGCATGCGCATGGACTGCATTACATCCTGTCGAAGGATGCGGCTTCCAAGGCCAAATACGAGAAGCAGATCGGCGCCATCCTGACTCGTCTTGCAGGGACCGCGAAACAATACCGGGACATGACGTTGAGCGCGGAGGAAATGGCTGTCTTCAATGAATCAGTCAAAACTTTCGGGGCCTTCATGGCGGACCATGAAAAGCTGATGAAGCTGGTAGGCGAGAACAAGAACGATGACGCCTTGACACTGGTCAGGGGGGACTATGCGCGCCAGCTGGAGGAGTTGAACGGACAGATCGACACGGTGGTCAAGCTGGATATCGACGGCGCGGCCAAGGCGAGCCGCGACGGCGAAGCACGCTTCCTGTCATCGCGGCTGTCGATTGCCGCTATGCTCGCTGGCTCGCTCGCGCTCGGACTGCTGCTGGCGTTCGTAATCTCGCGCGCCATCGCGCGGCCGCTGCGCGAAGCGGCGAGCGTCGCACGGCGCGTGGCCGATGGCGATCTCGGGGCAAGGATTGAATCCGCATCGCGCGACGAAACCGGCCGCATGCTGGACGCCTTGCGCGAAATGAATGGCAGCCTGGTCAGACTGGTCAGCCGGGTGCGCGCAGGCACGGAGACCATTGCCCAAGGCTCGCGCAGAATTGCCACCGGCAACATCGATCTCTCCGAGCGCACCGAAACACAAGCGGGCACGCTGGAAGAAACGGCCACGTCCATGGAAGAACTGACGGCCGCTGTCAAGAACAATGCGGATAACGCGCGCCTGGCCAACGGACTCGCCGCCGCTGCCGCCGCCGTGGCGAACAAGGGCGGCGACGCGGTATCGCGGGTGGTCGACACAATGGGTTCCATCGATGCTTCAGCGCGTCGCATCATAGACATCATCAGCGTCATTGACGGCATCGCCTTCCAGACCAACATCCTTGCACTCAATGCCGCCGTTGAAGCAGCGCGCGCCGGCGAGCAGGGCAAGGGTTTCGCGGTGGTGGCCACCGAAGTGCGCAACCTCGCACAGCGCAGCGCCACCGCCGCGAAGGAAATCAAGACACTCATCGCCGACTCCGCCGGCAAGATAGAAAACGGCACCAGGCTGGTGGCCGAAGCGGGGGCGACCATGCAGGACGTTGTGGAGAGCATTCGCCGCGTCACCGATTGCGTAAGCGAAATCACGGCAGCCAGCCAGGAGCAGAGCGCTGGCATAGAACAGGTCAACCGTGCGATCGGGCAAATGGACCAGGTAACGCAGCAGAACGCGGCGCTGGTGCAGGTGACCGCAGCCGAGGCGCAAGCGTTGCAGGAGCAGGCAGATGAACTGGTGCGGCTGGTGAACGTCTTCAGGCTCGGCGCGGACGCTGCCGATGCGGTTGCTGAAACGCAACCCGCAACATCAGCCGCTCCCCCGGCCGCAAAGGTAAAAGCAGCTGACCCCATGCGCATCACGCGATATGTCGCCGCCCCGCTTACCCTCACTCAGTAAATCAGCAAAGGAAATGCAATGAGTAACGTAAAGAATTCGCGTGACGTCGTCGTCGTCGGGCTGGCTCGCACTGCCGTCGGCACATTCGGCGGCTCGCTCAAGGACGTGCCCTTGTCGCAGCTCGCCACCACCGCTGTACACGCTGCCCTGCAGCGCTCGGGAGTGGAAGCTGCCGAAGTCGGCCACGTGGTGATGGGCAACGTGATTCCGACCGAACCGCGGGACGCCTACCTCAGCCGCGTGGCGGCGATGGATGCCGGCATCCCGAAGGAAACGCCGGCCTTCAATGTGAACCGGTTGTGCGGCTCGGGCCTGCAGGCCATCGTCTCCGCCGCACAGGCAATCAGGCTCGGCGATGCCGACGTTGCCATCGGGGCCGGTGCGGAATCGATGAGTCGCGGTGTGTTCGTCATGCCGTCGGCACGCTGGGGCGCGCGCATGGGCGACGCGCAGGTGCTCGATTACATGACGGGCATCCTGCACGATCCGTGGCAGCGCATCCACATGGGCGTGACGGCGGAGAACGTCGCCGAGCGCTACAACATCACGCGCGGCATGCAGGATGAGCTCGCACTCGAAAGCCAGCGCCGCGCGGCGCATGCGATCGCAGCCGGCTATTTCAAGGAACAGATCGTGCCGGTGGAAGTGCCGAGCCGCAAGGGGCCGGTGCTGTTCGACACCGACGAGCATGTGCGCGCCGATGTGAACATGGAAGCATTGGCGAAGATGAAGCCGGTGTTCAAGAAGGAGGGCCTGGTCACCGCCGGCAATGCCTCGGGCATCAACGACGGCGCTGGCGCGGTCGTGCTGGCCGAAGCAGGGCGTGCTGCCGCACTGCGCCTGAAACCGCTGGCGCGCCTGGTCGGTTATGCACATGCCGGCGTCGAGCCGGAATACATGGGTATTGGCCCGGTGCCCGCTACACGCCTCGTGCTGCGGCGCACCGGCTTGCGCATCGAAGACCTCGACGTCATCGAGTCCAACGAAGCCTTCGCCGCCCAGGCATGCGCGGTGACGCGCGAACTCGGCTTCGATCCGGCCAAGGTCAATCCCAACGGCTCCGGCATCTCGCTCGGTCACCCGGTGGGCGCGACCGGCGCCATCATCACCGTGAAGGCGATCCATGAACTGCATCGCATCGGCGGGCGCTATGCGCTGGTGACGATGTGCATTGGTGGCGGGCAGGGCATCGCCGCCGTTTTCGAGCGCATCTGATACTTACCTGGACATTCCTGACCATGCAAAACACCCCCGTCCTGTTTGCCGTCCGCGACGGCATCGCCCGTATCGGTTTCAACCGTCCCGCCGCACTGAATGCCATCGACCGGGCGATGGCGGAATCGCTGCGTACGATCTGCTACGAACTTGCCGAGCGCAATGACGTGCGCGTGATCGTGCTG
>DASVLM010000378.1:0-6560 GCA_036384875.1 Noviherbaspirillum sp. | reverse complement strand
ATAGCGCGCACTATGCGCCGAACGCGGAAGCGCTGGATGCGGCTGCCCTGGCGCGAATCGATGCGGCGCAGCTCGAGGAAGCGCGGCTGCAGTTGCATCCGGCGTGCGCCCTGCTGTCGTCGGAATGGGATGTGGTGTCGATATGGCAAGCGCATCAGCCCGGCAGCGACAGCGAATTCCCTGACGATCCTGCGCATGCAAGCCAATGCATCGTGGTACGCCCGCAATGGCGCGCCGAGGCGCTACCCTTGAGTGCCGCTTCATGGACAACCCTGGCGTGTCTGCAGCGCGGAGATACCCTCGGTGTGGCGCTGGATGCGGCATTCGAGACCGACCCCGCATTCGATTTCGGCGCCGCACTGCAAGCATGGCTGAAACACGGCATTTTCATCGCCATTGAATTCTCGGATCAACTCACGGAAGAAAATCAATGATCATGCAACGTGTACTCCGACTGCATCAGGGCGTGACGCGATTCGACGCCTGCATCACCGATTGGGCAGGCTCGCTGCTGAGCCTCGCGATCCGGCTGTTCGTGGGCTGGCAATTCTTCAAGTCCGGAATGGTGAAGGCAAGCGATTGGGATGCCACAGTTGCGTTGTTTCAGTATGAATACCACGTGCCGCTGCTGCCGCCGGTACTGGCAGCCGTGATGGGGATGATGGGCGAACTTGTTTTCCCGGTATTGCTGGCGGCTGGCGCCGTGACGCGACTGGCTGCGCTCGGCCTGTTCTTCGTGAACGCCATGGCCGTCATCTCGTATCCCCAGTTGTGGGAATTCGATTGCCCGGCCGCGATCAACGACCACCTCTATTGGGGCATGTTGCTGCTGGTGCTGGCGGCGTTCGGGCCGGGCCGGTTCTCGCTGGATGCGTGGCTCGCCGGCAAGCGCAGCCACGCGGAATTGCGTTAACGCTGCAAGGTTTCGTTGCGCCGGTTGTTGCGCCGGTCGGCCGAGTGCGAGGAAACACAGAATTCCAGGTTCGTGATGCCGATCGCTCCAGGCGGCCCGGCAACGAAACCGAACCCCGGCTTCACCGGAAACAGGCAGTTATCCCGTAACAGCAGGTCGGTCTGACAATTCGGCAACGGCGTGTAGAGATAGGGCTTGACCTCGTTCCATACCTGCTCCGTCACCCAGCCGTACATGAAGAGCTGGTTGGGATACAGCGAATTGTCGGTGTCGATGTAGCCCTTCTGGTTCTTCTGCAGTGGCGGCTGCGTCGGCAGCGTGTTGGTGACCGCCAGCGTCACCGAACCTTCGCCGACCGGGTACGATTCTTCATTCTGGTAAGACGCATACGCCAGGCGCACGTACCACCGGCAAGTGAGCGCGACGCGTTTTTCCGAACCGACCTTTTCCGTCGTCATGGACAAACCGTCGGTCAGCGTGAGCGTGGTGCACATGATCTGCCCGATCAGCGTCGGCTCCAGCTTGCGGAATTCGTCCAGGTTTTCATGCAGGTTCCAGAAGAACCATTTCGCCCGCTCGCCTTCCGTCATGTCGGGCAAGTCGGCGATCGTTTTGGTGCCGTGGGCTTCTATCGTGCGCATCACATCCTTGCGCAGTTTTTCGTGGGTTTCGTCAAGATCGGAACTGAACCGCTGGGTGTAGTCACTCCGCATAAGCCTCTCCAAGTCGGGCGGGATAGTCTCAGTGTAGTGCTCCATAGGCAAAATGACAGGAGCTTGGGATAGAGAGGCGGCGCGGGAATTAGTTCTGGAAATGCACGGGCGCGACGGAGGGATTTGATTGATGCGCGTCCAAATTCTGCACCGGAACGGACGGGATGCCAGCAGAACGTTGCCGGCGCACCGTTTCAGAGCATCGATGCAATAACAAAAAAACCCGGGTCGAAAACGATCCCGGGTTTTGCCTGCACTGAGGGCGCATGGCCCCCGGCATGGAATTACTGTGCAGAAGCAGCCTTCTGGGCCTTCTTGTGATGCTTGGCCTTCTTGTGGTGCTTGGCCTTCTTGTGCTTCTTGGCCGGAGCAGCTGCCGGAGCGTCCGGAGCGGCCGGTGCCGGGGCGTTTTGTGCCATGGCGGCGAAGGAGAAGGTAGCTGCGATGATTGCGGCGATCAGTTTTTTCATGTTGATTCCTTGTTACGTTAGATAGTAGATCAGCTCTACGTACACCATAACGCACCATGCGCCGAAAGTGTTGACGCAGTGCATCGGTTTTTTGCGCAAAAAAACGGCGGCCTGAAAGGCCGCCGCTTGGATGGCTGGAGCCAATCAGTACATGTGCTGGCCGCCGTTGATGGCGATGTTGGCACCGGTCAGGAATGCGGCTTCATCCGATGCCAGATAGGCAACCAGGCCCGCGACTTCCTCGGGCTTGCCGAGGCGGCCCATCGGGATCTGCGGAATGATTTTGCTTTCCAGAACGTCGGACGGAATCGCCATGACCATCTTGGTGCCGATGTAGCCCGGCGAGATGGTATTGACAGTCACGCCCTTGCGCGCCACTTCAAGCGCCAGCGCCTTGGTGAAGCCGTGCATGCCGGCTTTGGCGGCCGAGTAGTTGGTCTGGCCGAAGGCACCCTTCTGGCCGTTCACCGACGAAATGTTGATGACGCGACCCCAGTTGCGCTCGACCATGCCGTCGGCGACCTGCTTGGTCATATTGAACACGGAGTCCAGGTTGGTCTTCATGACCGCATCCCAGTTGACCTTGTCCATCTTCTTGAAGGTCATGTCGCGGGTGATGCCGGCATTGTTCACCAGCACGTCGACCGGACCGAGCTCGGCCGTGATCTTGGCGACGCATTCTTTCGCGGAGTCGAAGTCAGCGACGTCGCAGGGATAGGCGCGGAACTTGAAGCCCTGTTGTTCCATCTGGGCCAGCCATTCGCCTGCCTTGGTGTTGCCGGGAGAATAGGTAGTGACGACCTGGTAACCGAGCGCTGCCATCTTGATGCAGATAGCTTCTCCCAAACCGCCCATGCCGCCGGTAATCAATGCAATTCGTGCCATGTTCTAGTCTCTCTTTTCTGTGAGCCGTGTTGAAGGTAATAGGAATAGTTGACGATCAGCGTTCGACCGCCAGCGCCACGCCCATGCCGCCGCCGATGCAGAGGCTGGCGAGGCCGCGCTTGGCGTCGCGGCGGATCATTTCATGGATCAGCGTGACCAGGATGCGGCAGCCCGAGGCGCCGATCGGATGGCCGATGGCGATCGCGCCGCCATTGACGTTGATCTTGCTGGTGTCCCAGCCCATTTCCTTGTTCACGCCGATGGCCTGGGCCGCAAACGCTTCGTTGATTTCCATCAGGTCGACATCGTTGTGCGTCCAGCCGGCCTTCTTCAGGCACAGCTGCGAAGCTGGTACCGGGCCCATGCCCATGATGGTCGGATCGACGCCTGCGGAAGAGTAAGCCTTGATGCGCGCCAGCGGCTTCAGCCCCAACTGGTCTGCCTTCTTGGCGGACATCATGATCACGGCAGCCGCGCCGTCGTTGATGCCGGAAGCATTGCCTGCAGTCACCGTGCCGTTCTTGTCGAAGGCGGGACGCAGCGCGCCAAGTGCATCGGCGGTCACGCCGGGCTTGATGAACTCGTCGGTGTCGAACACGATCGCGCCCTTCTTGGACGGAATCTCCAGCGGGATGATTTCATCCTTGAACTTGCCTGCATTCTGCGCAGCTTCCGCCTTGTTCTGCGAAGCGGCGGCAAACTCGTCCTGCTCCTGGCGGGAGATGCCGTACTTCTTCGCGACGTTCTCGGCGGTGATGCCCATGTGGTACTGGTTGTACACGTCCCACAGACCATCGACGATCATGGTGTCGACCAGCTTGGCGTCGCCCATGCGGAAACCGTCGCGCGAACCGTTCAGCACATGCGGCGAGGCACTCATGTTTTCCTGGCCGCCGGCAATCACGATCTCGGCATCGCCGCACATGATGGCTTGCGCTGCAAGATGAGTGGCCTTCAGGCCGCTGCCGCAGACCTTGTTGATGGTCATGCCGGGAACCATGTCGGGGAGGCCTGCCTTGATCACTGCCTGGCGCGCCGGATTCTGGCCCACGCCTGCGGTGAGCACCTGGCCCAGGATCACTTCACTGATCGCTTCCGGTGCAATGCCCGTCTTGGCGAGCAGGTTCTTGATCACATGTGCGCCCAAATCCGCCGCGGCGATCTTGGCCAGCGTGCCACCGAACTTGCCTACGGCGGTACGGCCTGCTGCGACGATTACGACCTCATTCATTTCAATCTCCCTGGGTTAAAACAACTGACGTTACTGCGATTGCCAAGACGCACTTGCTGGACTGGATGCAACACGCAGCGATACTGAAAAAATCGAGCATTTGATCTTAGTCCGAATGACGGCCGACTCGTTTGATATCACTCAACGCTTTGGGGCAGGACATCGAACGCTCGTTCGCTTTGCCTGCCGATAACGTTCGATCCACTATAGCAAGTTCCGGGCCGAAATCGCAACCACGGAAAACACGCATGCATGGCGATCGCGCGGTGGGATTACACGACGCGCACATGACGCAGTGATGACATATCCCGATGATTCTTTTGAGAAAGATTGAATCAGGCGCGACTTAATCGTGTGCGCCCGATACACGTTTTTATGGTGTAGTGACGTGAAGAAACTTGTTGCCGCAGTGAAAGGGCGTTTGCGGGCATGCAGGACGCATGCCCGCGATGGGAAAAAAAGCTGTGTCGGCCGACTACACCGACGCTCAGAAAGTGCTCCAGTCCTCGTCCGAGGTGACGGCGGTCGACTTGGGTCGCACCGGAGTGCGCAGATGCGATCGCGAACCCATGGCGAGTTGCGCCGCCGGCTTCGATACCAGCGGAATGACCTTGCCCTTGCCTTGATCGAGTTGTGCCATGGCGGCGGCAGAAGCAGCTGGCATCATACCTTCCACCTTGAACACCGACACCGCATTGCTTAGCGAACCCGCCTGGTCCTGCATGCTTTGTGCAGCGGCGGCGGCCTGTTCCACCAGCGCAGCATTCTGTTGCGTCATCTCATCCATCTGCGCAATGGAACGATTGACCTCGGCGATGCCGGCGCTCTGCTCTTCGCTGGCCGCAGTGATCTCAGCCATGATGTCGGCTACATGCTTCACCGAGCTGACGATCTCTTCCATGGTGTTGCCCGCATCATCGACCAGCTTGCCGCCAGCATCGACCTTCTCCACCGAATCGGTGATGAGCGCCTTGATCTCTTTCGCAGCGCCCGCTGAACGTTGTGCAAGGTTACGCACCTCCGCAGCAACGACTGCGAATCCACGCCCCTGTTCGCCGGCGCGCGCTGCTTCCACTGCAGCATTCAAGGCGAGGATGTTGGTCTGAAAAGCGATGCCATCAATGACGCTGATGATGTCGACGATCTTGCGCGAGCTTTCCTTGATCGAACCCATCGTGCCGACCACCTGTCCCACGACCTGTCCGCCCTTCACTGCGACGTCGGAGGCAGAGATTACCAGCCGGTTCGCTTCACGCGCATTCTCCGCATTGCGATGCACGGTTTCGGTGAGTTCATTCATCGAACCCGCGGTCTTTTGCAATGCACCCGCCTGCATCTCGGTGCGCGAAGACAAGTCGGAATTGCCGGATGCAATTTCGCGCGAAGCCACCGTAATTGAATCGGTAGCCATGCGTACGTCGCCGACGATCTTCGACAAGCTGCCGTTCATCTCGCTGAGGGCACCGAGCAGTTCGCTGACTTCATCCTTGCCGCTCACTGCAACACGCGAAGTAAGTTCGCCCGCCGCAACCTTGCGCGCCACCGCTACCGCATCGCGCAGCGGATGCGTGATGCTGCGTGTAAGCATGAAAGCAAATGCGCCACCTGCAAGCAATGCGACCGTGCCAATCGCGAACAGGATGCTCATCAGTTGGCGGCCACTGTCAACGGTGCCGCGCATCACCTCATGCATCGCCTTTTGCTGCAAGTCCACCAGCTTGTTGATTTCTGCGAGGGATTGCTGATTGAGCGGATCGATGCGAGTGGCAATCAACTTGATTGCCTCTTCATTGTTGAAAGCGCCGATCATCTTGATCGCCTCCTTGAACGGCACGTCGATGTCGCGGTCAATGCGCTCGATATCGGCGAGGAGCTTTTTTTCGTCAACCGAGAGCCCGAGCGTGGCGAGCTTGTCATGCGCCTGCGCATAACGTGCGCGCAGCGCCTTGACCTTGTTCTCTTCCCTCCTCATCGCTTCGAGATCGGTCTGCAGGCCGATGTTGCGCATCGCAATGCCGCCTTCCAGCAACGCGCTCTTGATATCGGCGGCGAGCGACGCTTTCATGTTGCTCACCTCAAGGCCTTCGATCATCCGTTCCCGGTTCCGGGTGCTGACAATGTTGTCGGCTGCCAGCACGACAATCAGTGTGGCAAGGATGAGGCCGAAACCGATGGCGAGGCGGGTGCCGATACGCAAGCTGCGCAAATTCATGACGTCTCTCCTGACGAAGCGATAGTTATCTTTTGAATAATTATGGTGCGGAGCGAATATCCGCGAATTCAATGTAGCAGCGGCCCTGCAAGAGAAAGCGTGAAAAGTGCGGCGATCCGTCGAACAAGATTCGGGG
>DASVLM010000377.1:0-16357 GCA_036384875.1 Noviherbaspirillum sp. | reverse complement strand
GGCTGGAATCCGAGGCCATCCACATCATGCGCGAGGTTGCGGCCGAGTGCACCAATCCCGCCCTGCTCTTCTCGGGCGGCAAGGACTCGGTGGTCCTCTTGCGCATCGCGGAAAAGGCTTTCCGCCCCGGCAAGTTCCCGTTCCCGCTGGTGCATATCGACACCGGCCACAACTTCCCGGAAGTGATCGAATTCCGTGACCGCCGCGCTGCTGAACTGGGCGAGCGCCTGGTGGTGCGTTCGGTGGAAGACTCCATCAAGCGCGGCACGGTGCGTCTGCGCAATCCGCAGACCGATTCGCGCAACGCCGCGCAAGCAGTGACGCTGCTCGAAACCATCGCCGAATTCAAGTTCGACGCCTGCATCGGCGGCGCCCGTCGCGACGAAGAGAAAGCCCGCGCGAAGGAGCGCATCTTCTCCTTCCGCGACGAATTCGGTCAGTGGGATCCGAAAGCACAGCGCCCCGAACTCTGGGACCTGTACAACACCCGCGTCCATCCGGGCGAAAACATGCGCGTGTTCCCGATCTCGAACTGGACCGAACTGGATGTATGGCAGTACATCGCCCGCGAAAAGCTGGCGCTGCCGCCAATTTATTACGCGCATGAACGCCAGGTGATTCCGCGCAATGGCCTGCTGGTACCGCTGACCGACCTGACGCCGCCGCGCGAAGGCGAAACCGTCGAAACACGCATCGTGCGCTTCCGCACGGTGGGCGACATTTCCTGCACCTGCCCGGTTGCCTCCGATGCGAGTACGGTGGCGGACATCATCGCCGAAACCGCAGTAACCCAGATCACAGAACGCGGTGCGACCCGCATGGACGACCAGACGTCCGAAGCATCGATGGAACGTCGCAAGAAGGAAGGATATTTCTGATGAACGCCGTGGCAGACCAAGCAATTACCAACGCAAACAAGGAAAGCGCCGAACGCGGCGTGCTGCGCTTCATTACCGCAGGCTCGGTGGACGATGGCAAGAGCACGCTGATCGGCCGCCTGCTGTTCGACAGCAAGGGTATCTTCGCCGACCAGCTGGATGCGATCTCGCGCGCCAAGCACAAGCGCACCGTGGGCGACACCGTCGACCTGTCCCTGCTGACCGACGGCCTCGAAGCCGAGCGCGAACAGGGCATCACGATCGACGTCGCCTATCGCTACTTTGCAACGCCGAAGCGCAAGTTCATCATCGCCGATACACCCGGCCACGAGCAGTACACCCGCAACATGGTGACCGGCGCTTCGACTGCCGACGCCGTCATCATTCTGGTCGACGTCTCGAAAGTGAAGCTGGGAGATGACGAAAATGCGGACGGCAGCGTGGAACTGCTGACGCAGACCAAGCGCCACTCGACCATCGCTCACCTGCTGCGTATCGAGCACGTCATCGTCGCGGTGAACAAGATGGACCTGGTGAATTACGACCAAAAGGTATACGACCGCATCGTCGGCGCTTACGAGCAGTTCGCGAAGCAGCTCGGCCTGCAGGATGTGCGCGCGATTCCGCTGTCGGCGCTGGCCGGCGACAACGTCGTCGAAGCCGGCGACAACATGCCGTGGTACAAGGGCCCGACGCTGATCAACCTGCTGGAATCGCTGTCGGTGTACGACGACGCCCACGACGAGCCGCTGCGCTTCCCGGTGCAGTTGGTGGCGCGCCACAACGGTCATGAAGCCAACGATTTCCGCGGCTACATGGGTCGCGTCGAGGCCGGCAAGGTGCACAAGGGCGACAAGCTGATGGTGCAACCAAGCGGCAAGACTGCGACGGTGAAGGACATCCTGGTGCTGGAAGGCTCGATTCCCTCCGCCACTGCCGGGCAGTCGATCACCATCCTGCTGGACGAATACCTCGACATCTCGCGCGGCGACATGCTGGTCGCGGCCGACCGGCCTGCGACGCTGGCAAAGAACGTCACCGCCGATGTCTGCTGGCTGTCGGAAGAACCGCTCGACATGCGTCGCAAGTACTGGCTGAAGCATACGACCAAGCAGGTGGCGGCACGCGTGACGAAGATCGACACGCTGCTCGACATCAATACGCAGGAACGTCGTCCCGCCGACGCGCTGAAGCTGAACGACATCGCCACGGTATCACTCACCGTGCAGCAGCCGCTGGCCGCCGACGCCTACGATGCGATCCGTTCCACCGGCGCCTTCATCCTGATCGATGAAGTGACGCACCAGACGGTGGCTGCCGGCTTGATCCGCCTGTAATCGCGTTATGTCCTCCACAAGCGCCGACGGCAAGACGACCGGCAAGGTCGTGCTGATCGGCGCCGGCCCGGGCGCCGCCGACCTCATCACGGTCCGCGGCGCCCGTATTCTTTCGCAAGCCGACGTCGTGCTTTACGACGCGCTCGTTACTGACGAAATGCTCGCGCTTTGCCCGCAGGCGGAAAAGATTTCGGTCGGCAAGCGCTCCGGGCAGCGCTCTACCGCGCAAACCGTCATCAACCAGCAGTTGGTCGAGTGTGCAAGGAAGTACCGGCTTGTGGTGCGATTGAAAGGCGGCGACCCGATGATTTTCGGTCGTGCCGACGAAGAACTGCGCGCGCTCGAAGCGGAGGGCATCGAGGTCGAGGTAGTACCGGGGATTACGGCCGCAACCGCTGCCGCAGCATCCACCCGATTGCCGCTGACCAAGCGCGGCATTGCCCGCAGCATCGCCTTCTTCACTTCAAGCACTGCGCCGGATCATCCCGACGAAACCACCCTGCCCGATTGCGATACGCTGATCCAGTACATGGGCGGCAAGGAAGCGATCGTGACCGCACAAAAATTGCTCGCTCAGGGCAGGCCTGCAGACCTTCCGGTAGTCGTGGTGGAAAATTGCAGCCGTCCCGACGAGAAGGTGCAGTTGCTGAAGCTAGGTGAACTGGAAAATGGCCTGGCCGGACGCAGCGGCCCGGTATTGGTGATGATCGGCGCCGCATTCGCGCCACGCACCGGCAGTTAACCCAGCGTGCTGATGCAATAGCGCGCAATCGCGTTCAGCACTTCAGCATCTTCCCCCACAGCCGACGCCGCCTTCAACGACAGTTGCGGGTATTGCGCCTTCAACTGCTCGATGAGTACCGGCAGGTCGCGCAATACATGCCCGCCCTGCCCGAAAAATACAGGCACCACGGTCGCTTCGCCACATCCCTGCTGCACCAGTTCGCCAACCAGCGCCGGCAGGCGCGGCTCCATCAATTCCAGGAATGCCAGCGATACGGTTATCTCCGGCGCTTGCGCCTGCACGATCTGCTGCAGGCGTCGAAAAGGTTCTGCCCAGCGCGGATCGCGTGCGCCATGGGCAAACATGATGAGTGCGCGTTTTGCCATGTTCAATGTCTTTCCACCCAGCGAAGGGCACCGATGGCGATCAGAAGGAAGGTCAGGCTCGGCATCACTGCCGTGGCGAATGCCGGCCAGGTGTTCAGCAAGCCGAGATGGGAGAACAGACTGTTGAGCAACTGGAAGCTGACACCGATCATGATGCCGATGAAAATCTTCAAGCTCACGCCACCGGCGCGGAAATGCAGATACGCAAACGGCAACGCCAACGCCATCATTACCATCACGGCGAACGGATAAACCAGCTTCTTCCAGAAGGCGAGCTGGTAGCGCTCGGTGTTCTGGTTGTTTTCGGCGAGATGCTTGGTGTAGGCCGACAGGTCGAGCGCGGACATGCGATCGGGGTCGGCAAACAGCACGCCCAGGATGTCCGGCGTGATTTCGGAAACGAGGTCGCGCGCAGGCAGGTTCGTGGTGGTGACTTTCGCCGTGATGTCGGGCGCGGAGGTGAAGAACGAGGTCTCGGTCACGTCCTGCAAGCGCCAGACATTCCGCCCCTTGTATTCCGCCTGTTTCGCCGTCACCACCGCTGTCAGGTGCAGGTCGCGGTCGAACTCATAGAGCTTGACGTCCTTCAACGAACCATCCGGGCGGACTTCCTTGACGTTCAGGAAACGCGAGCCGATCGCTTCGCCTTGCAAGCCGTTTTCGCGAATCACGTCCTTGGTCCACCAGCCAGTGCGAAACTCGCCGGAGACGCTGGAACCCTGCACCTGCAACTTCAGCTTTTCCGCCATCTCGCTCGATGCCGGGCCGATGAATTCGCCGAACAGGAAAGTGACGAGCACGAACACGAATCCGACCTTGGCCAGCATCCAGCCTGCCGCGCGGGTCGACAATCCCGATGCCCGCATGATGGTGAACTCGGAACGCGCCGCCAGCTGCGCGAGTGCATAGATAGTGCCTATCAGTGCGGCGATCGGCAGCGTCAGGTAGACGTCATCCGCGAGGCCGAGTGCGACGTACATGAAGGCGTGCTGCAGCTGGTAGCCGTTGCGCCCGACCTCGGGCAACTCCTGCATCAGGTCGAAGAAGGCGAACAGCGAAAGGAAGGCAATCAGCACGAACAGCACCGCGCTGACGATCTGCCTCGACACATATTGTTGCAGGACCTTCATTTCGCCGCCTTGCGGAACAGGATGGCACGCTTCGTTGCCCCCCACATTGCAGCGGGGTGGTACGGGCTGTTGAGGAAGAGCCGCCAAGCAAAGAGGAAAGCCAGCAAGGCAAAGGCGACCAGATGAATCGGCCACCACGCCTCGGCCAGCGGCATGCGCTGTTGCACCACGGCAGCCTGGAAAATGTTGATCATGTTGAGGTAGATGACGAAGACCAGCAGGGCCACCATTAAATTCGCCGAACGTCCGCCGCGCGGATTGACGAATCCCAAGGGGATGCCCAGCAGCATCAACAATACGCACATCAGCGGTAGCGACAGGCGCCACAGGAGTTCGCCGCGATTGAAGGGATTGGCCATGTCGGCAAGCAGGGCTTGCGTGGGCATCGAACGCGCCGACTTGTCGCCCTCCACTGCCTGCGACTGGCGCGACACCAGTACGCCGTAGCGTTCGAACTCCATCACGCGGAAATCGGATTGGCCTGATTGCGCCGCCACGCCGTCATAGCGGCGTCCCTTGCTCATCACGAGGAATTTGTCGCCATTGCCGTCAACCACAACGGTGCCTTCTCTGGCGACGACCACGCTGTTGCGGCCGTCCTGCATGCTGTTGACGAACACGTTGCGCACGCGGGTGGCGTCGCCGCTCACGCCTTCCACGAAGAAGATGCGGTCGGCCGAGGCCGACTCCTGGAATTTGCCGGGCGACACCTTGGCGATGTCCTCGCGCTTCTCGAAGCGCTCCCGGAATTCGGAACTTTGGCGGTTGGCCCAGGGCGCGACGAAGAAGGTCAATATGGCCGTCAACGCCACGATCGGGAGACCGAAGGACAGCACCGGCTTGATCCAGCGGGACAGGCTGAGACCGGAAGCGAACCACACGACCATCTCGGAATCCTGGTAGCTGCGGGTGATCACCATCAGCACCGAGATGAAACAGGTGAGGATCAGGATCACCGGCATGTAGTTCAGCGCCTGGAATCCGAGCAGCGCCACCACGTCTTGCGACGCGACCTTGCCGCTGGCGGCCTGGCCGAGCGTCTTCATCAGCATGAAGGTGATGGTAATGGTGAACAGTGTCGTGAACACGGCGCCGGCCGCACTCACGAGTTCGCGTCGAAGGGCGCGCTGGAAAATCATTGAAGGCTCAAATGCTGGCGGGATTATCGCTGGCATGGGACTTTGCGCAAGTCCGCACGCACAGTGGATTTATGACGCTACGATTATAATTGCGGTTTGCACAAGGAGAGACTCATGGACTTTAGCATAAAAACAATCGAGGCAAAAACCGGCGTCTCCACCGTGAAGACCGGCTGCCTCGTGGTTGGCGTGTTCGAAGACCGCAAGTTGTCGAAAGCCGCGCAGGAACTCGACCGCAAGGGTGCGATCAGCGCCGTGCTGAAATCCGGCGACATCACCGGCAAGGCGGGCTCTACCCTGATGCTGCGCGGCATCGATGGCGTCGCAGCCGAGCGCGTCCTGCTGGTGGGCCTGGGCGCCGATGAAACCCCGACCGAAAAGAACTTCAACTCTGCCGCGCAGGCGACGGCCCGTGTGCTCGCTTCCCTGGGCGGCGGCGATGCCCTGCTGGCCCTGCCGGTCGACAGCGTCAAGGGCCGCGATGCATCGTGGGCGGTACGCGCTTCGATTCTCGCCATGCGCGACAACGCGTATCGCTACGACACCACCAAGAGCAAGAAAGATCCAGCGCAGAACGGCGTGAAGAAGGTGGCTTTTGCCCTGTCCGCCGCCGATTCGGCTGCGGCAAAGAATGCCATCGCGCAGGCTGTCGCACTGGCCAACGGCATGGACCTGACGAAGGACCTGGGCAACCTGCCGCCGAACATCTGTACCCCGACCTACCTTGCCAATACCGCCAAAAAGCTGGCTCGCGACTTCAAGTTCAACGTCGAAATCCTCGACCGGAAGCAGATCGAAGCACTGAAAATGGGCAGCTTCCTGTCCGTCACCAAGGGCAGCGACGAACCGCCGAAGTTCATCGTGCTCAAGCACATGGGCGGCAAGCAGAAGGATGCGCCCGTTGTCCTGGTCGGCAAGGGCATCACCTTCGACACTGGGGGCATTTCGCTCAAGCCCGGCGCCAACATGGACGAAATGAAGTACGACATGTGCGGCGCCGCATCGGTGCTCGGCACCTTCCGCGCAATCGGTGAAATGGGCCTGAAGCTGAACGTCGTCGGCGTCATCCCGACCTGCGAGAACATGCCTTCCGGCCGCGCCTCCAAGCCGGGCGACATCGTCACCTCGATGTCCGGCCAGACCATCGAGATCCTGAACACCGATGCCGAAGGCCGTCTCATCCTGTGCGACGCGCTGACCTACACCGAACGCTTCAAGCCGGCGGCAGTGGTCGACATCGCCACGCTGACCGGCGCCTGTGTCACCGCGCTCGGCCATCACAATTCCGGCCTGTTCACCCGCCACGACGACGAGCACGATGCGCTGGCGAACGAACTGCTGGCCGCCGGCAAGGAAACCGGCGACACCGCATGGCGCATGCCGATCGAGGACGCCTACCAGGAGCAGCTGAAGTCCAACTTCGCCGACATGGCCAACATCGGCGGCCCGCCCGGCGGCAGCATCACCGCGGCCTGCTTCCTTGAGCGTTACACCAAGAAGTACACCTGGGCGCACCTCGACATCGCGGGCACGGCCTGGAAGAGCGGCGCAGCCAAGGGCGCTACCGGCCGCCCGGTACCGCTGTTGACGACCTTCCTGATCAATCGCGCGAACGGCAACGGCAAGAAGGCAGGCTAAGCATCCGGCCTGAATGGCATCGCAGGGGCGGCATTGCCGCCCCGTTTCATTCATGCGCGCCTTGCTTGCAGATCGCTGCGACGTACATACACACCGTCGCTGTCCTAGCGGCCTACGCTGTCCTCATCCCCGAAGAATTCCTTCATCAGGAAGGCCTCCAGTTCCGCGCTGTCTTCCTTGCGCGCCGACTTGACGACGACACGGCCCAGCCGGTGCGAGTCCCAGTTGAAGTCGCCGTCGTAATGCGTGCGGATCAGTTCGATCATCCGGCGCACCAGTGCGCGTTCGACATCGCCGTTCGGTCCGGCATCCACCTCGAATGTCTGCTGGGGAAAACTCCGCTGCCCCGGCGTCCAGCCACGGAAGACGAACGTGCCGGTACGCACACCCTTGCTAACCACCTGGAATACGCCGCCAGCGCGGTCTTTGCGGCCTGCAGCCTGCAGGCTGTGCTGGATGTTCGCCATCGCGATATCGTCGTGCGACGATCCCTTCTCTGCCATGCGCGCTGCCGCATTTTCCCGTGCGGCCGCTTCTTCGGCAGCGCGGCGGCGTTCCCGCGCCGCCTGGACCATGGACATCATGTCCATCGGTTGCGCCTGCTGAGCCACAGGAGGTGCCGGCGGTGCGACCGTCTCCGGCACGGTGTGAATCGCTGGCGCCGCCGACTTGGGCAGCCGGATGACGGGAGTATGCTTGCGAACTTTCGGCGGCCTCGGAATCGGCTTGGATGGCGCAGGCGGAACGAATGCAGGTTTGGCCGCCGGTGGACGCGCATGCACCGGCGGGGCGAGACGCACCGTCAGTGGTTGATCGACCGCCCAGCCAGGATGCGTGTCCGGCTCGATGCGGTGATGAATCGTGACAAGGAGCAGCACCAGGTGAACGAGTACGGAAATACCGACGGCAATGAGCGCGCGGTTTCTTTCCGGACGCAATACATCGGCACCGCTGCGCATCCACGCCGAAAACATGTTGCCCGCATATCCATCCGGTGCAAAGGAATGTTGTGGCAGGTTAATCACTTCAATATTCGCATTTCGGTTGCTACCTGGATTGACGCTGCAGCCGGCAAGTGGTTCGCCGGCGGCCGGATTGTCTGAACCGGCAATTGTCGCGCCCGGATGTATCCGGCATTCGGCGGTTTTGTATCGGTGCGTCGCGCTTGTAACAGGCCTGATACAAGCGGAAATGCGGGATAATCGCACGAATCTCAAGAGCCCGACAAACGAAGAATGCCGATGAAACTCGCCACCTGGAACGTGAATTCCCTCAAAGTACGCCTGCCGCACGTATTGCAATGGCTGGCGGAAAACCCTGTCGATGTGCTGTGTCTTCAGGAAACCAAACTGACCGATGACAAGTTCCCGGCGGCGGAACTGGAAGCGGCAGGATATCACTCTGTATGGACAGGCCAGAAAACGTATAACGGAGTTGCCATCCTGTCACGTCATCCGGTTGATGCCGTCGTGAAGAACAATCCCCGCTTCGCGGACGAGCAGCAGCGCCTGATTGCGGCGACCATCAACGGCGTGCGCGTGGTGTGTGCGTATTTTCCGAACGGACAATCGATCGACTCGGATAAATACCAGTACAAGCTGCGCTGGCTCGACGCACTGCACGACTGGCTGGCGGACGAAATGAAGTCGCACGACAACCTTGCCTTGCTGGGCGATTACAACATCGCACCCGAAGACCGCGATGTGCATGACCCCGCTGCCTGGGCCGGACAGGTACTGGTATCCGAGCCGGAGCGCGCGGTATTCCGGCGCCTGCAGGACCTCGGCTTGAAAGATGCCTTCCGTCTCTTCGAACAACCGGAAAAGCTGTACAGCTGGTGGGACTACCGGATGATGGCTTTTCGCCGCAACATGGGCCTGCGCATCGACCACATATTGCTCTCACCGGCGCTGGCTGCGCGTTGCACCGAATGCATCATCGACAAGGTGCCGCGCAAATGGGAGCAGCCTTCAGATCACACGCCGGTGATAGCGACCTTGAGCTAAGCCCTCAGCTAAGCCTTTACATTGCCGCTCATCGTGGTACAGCATCTGAACGACACGCAAGAGGTCGTTGCATTGACGTAGGCGCCACTGGGCGAGAAATTGTTGACGACGATGGAGGTGCGCTGGTCGGCGTTTGCGGCGGAATTCGTCACCCTGAACGCGGATGAGGACGTCATCGCGCCGACCCAGGTATTGCCGAACTGGTCGACGAGCGTGACAGGACTTCCGATCTCGAAATCGCCGAGGGTGATGGTGAAAAAGACGTCGCTGACCTGCGGCACCCCGTCGAAGCAATTGCTCCCCGACACGGTGCCGCCGAAACGGTAAGTCAGGAAAAAACTTCCTCCGCAGGCAGCGAGGCCCAGTCCCAACACCAATGCCAGCAACGCGGCAATCTGTTTCATGATGATCCTCGCAAGCTATCCGGCGATCGCGACCAGAATGCGGGCTGCGGAAAGGCAGGCGCCCTTCCGCACATGAACGATTGTCGAATCAGCCTTCCACCGATGCCTTGATCTGCTGCAAGGAAGTCGGATCCTCGATCGTCGTCAGGTCGCCCGGATCGCGACCTTCGCAGATCGCCTGGATGGAACGGCGCAACAATTTGCCCGAGCGCGTCTTCGGCAACAGCGTGACGAAGTGCACGCGCGCCGGACGCGCCACCGCGCCAAGCTGCTTGTCGACTACCGCCATCACTTCCGCTTCCAGTGCCTTGCGACCTTCCGGCGTCGATGCCGGTTCGTGATTCTTCAGGATCGCGAAGGCTACTGCCACCTGGCCCTTCAGCTTGTCCTCCACGCCGACAACTGCGACTTCCGACACGTTCGGGTGGCTGGAGATGCTTTCCTCGATCTCGCGCGTGCCGAGGCGATGGCCGGCCACGTTGATTACGTCGTCGGTGCGGCCGAGGATGAAGTAGTAGCCGTCTTCATCGCGAATGCCCCAGTCGAAGGTCGAATACACCTGTTCGGTAGCGAAATTCGACCAGTAGGTTTTCACGAAGCGCTCGTCGTCGCCGTACACGGTCTGCATGCAACCAGGCGGCAGCGGGCCTTCGATCACGACCACGCCCTTCTCGTTCGGACCGCAGACCTTGCCGGTCGACTCGTTGAGGATCTTGACGTTGTAGCCGATCATCGGAACGCCGGGACTGCCGAGGCGCGTTGGCGTGTCTTCGATGTTCTTGGCCACCGAGAGAATCGGCCAGCCGGTTTCGGTCTGCCAGTAGTTATCGATGATGGGTACGCCGAGTTCGTCGGAGATCCACTTCGAAGTCGTCTCGTCGAGCGGTTCGCCAGCGAGATAGAGCGCCTTCAGCGAAGAAAGGTCGTACTTCTTCATGAACTCCGGCGGCTGCTTCTTCAGCACGCGCACCGCCGTCGGCGCGGAGAACATGCGCGTGATCTTGAACTTCTCGACGATGCTCCACCAGATGCCTGCATCGGGACGAATCGGCAGGCCTTCATACATCACCGTCGCCATGCCGGCGATCAACGGGCCATAGACGATGTAGGAGTGTCCTACCACCCAACCGATGTCGGACGTGGAGAAATAGGTTTCGCCGGGATTGCCGCAGAAGATGTAGCGCATCGAGGCGGCCAGCGCGACTGCATAGCCGCCGACGTCACGCTGCACACCCTTCGGCTTGCCGGTCGTGCCGGAGGTGTAGAGGATGTAGGAAGGCTCGTTCGATTCCAGCCAGGTCACCGGCACTTGCGCATTGAAATGCTTCTCGCGCAGCGAGGCATAATCGACGTCGCGGCCTTCGACGGTTTCCATGGTCACCAAGCCGCGATTGACCAGCAGCACATGCGCAGGCTTGTGCTCCGACAAGCGGATCGCTTCATCGAGCAGCGGCTTGTAGGCCACTGCCTTGCCGCCGCGCGAACCTGCATCGGCGGAAACGATCAGCTTAGGCTTGGCATCGTCGATACGCGTCGCAAGGCTGTTCGATGCAAAGCCGCCGAACACCACCGAGTGGATCGCACCGATGCGCGCGCAGGCGAGCATCGCGAACGCGGCTTCGGCAATCATCGGCATGTAGATCAGCACGCGGTCGCCCTTGCCGACGCCGAGCGATTGCATCATCGCCGCGGTCCGCATCACTTCCTGCTGCAGTTCCTTGAAGGTGTAGACCTTCTCGGTGTTGGTCTCTGTGGAAATTGCGATCAGCGCGGCCTTGTCGCCCTGCGTCTCGACCCAGCGGTCGACAGCGTTGTGGCAGAGATTGGTCATGCCGTCGACGAACCAGCGCGCGAACGGCGGACGGGAATAATCGAGCACGCGCGAGTATGGCGCCTTCCAGTCGATGCGCGTGGCTTCGTTGTCCCAGAACGCTTGCGGATCGAGTATGGACCGTTGGTGGAAATCAGAGTATTTCATGATGTCTCCGAATGTGTTGGCCTGTGGTGCCTGAGGGTCGGCGTGCCTCGCGGCGTTATTGTGCGTATCGAGTTTGTACTGCACGACTTACTCCTTACTTACGGTCGCGCGAAAAAAAACGCAACGGCATTTCTGCGTTGCGTTTTCATGATTTCGATCAAGTTTCGTTCCTGGTGGAAGACGGTTCGATCGACATGGCGATGTGACGATCAGAATGCATCGCCGGGAACCTTCACCCAGCCTTCCATCAGCACGCGTGCACTGCGGCTCATGATGGCCTTGGTGACGGTCCATTCGCCATTGACCTTGCCGGCTTCGGCGCCGACGCGCAGCGTGCCCGAGGGATGACCGAAGCGCACTGCATTGCGCTCGCCGCCACCCGCTGCGAGATTCACCAGCGTGCCGGGAATCGCTGCTGCGGTACCGATGGCAACGGCAGCCGTGCCCATCATCGCGTGATGCAACTTGCCCATAGACAGCGCGCGCACCAGCAGGTCGATGTCGCCCGCCTTCACTGCCTTGCCGCTGGACGCAACATAGTCGGCAGGCTTGGCGACGAATGCCACCTTCGGCGTGTGCTGGCGCTTGGCTGCTTCATCGACATTCTTGATAAGGCCCATGCGCAGCGCACCGTAGGCGCGAATCGTCTCGAACATCGTCAATGCCTTCGCATCGCTGTTGATCGCATCTTGCAGTTCGGTTCCGGTGTAACCGATCGCTTCCGCATTCACGAAAATGGTCGGAATGCCAGCGTTGATCATCGTTGCCTTGAACGTGCCGACACCGGGCACTTCGAGGTCGTCGACCAGATTACCCGTCGGGAACATCGATCCTCCTGCGCCCTCTTCTTCTGCAGCAGGGTCCATGAATTCGAGCTGCACTTCCGCTGCCGGGAACGTCACGCCGTCGAGTTCGAAGTCGCCTGTCTCCTGCACGGCGCCATTGGTGATCGGCACGTGCGCAATGATGGTCTTGCCGATATTGGCCTGCCAGATGCGCACGGTCGCGATACCGTTTTGCGGTACGCGACCGGCATCAACCAGCCCGCTCGCGATAGCGAACGAGCCGACAGCCGCAGAAAGGTTGCCGCAATTGCCGCTCCAGTCGACGAAGGGTTTATCGATGGAGACCTGGCCGAACAGATAATCGACATCGTGATCCGGCTTGCTGCTCTTGGACAGGATGACCGTCTTGCTGGTGCTGGAAGTTGCACCGCCCATGCCGTCGATCTGCTTGCCGTACGGATCGGGACTGCCGATCACGCGCAGCAGCAAGGCATCGCGTGCAGCGCCCGGAACCTGCGCGGCCTCGGGCAAGTCCTGCAGACGGAAGAACACGCCTTTGCTCGTACCGCCACGCATGTAGGTGGCGGGAATCCTGATTTGAGGTACATGTGCCATGGCTGATGTCCTTACGCTGCCTGCTTCTCGGATGCGAGGAAGTCCTGCGCGAATCGTTGCAGCACGCCGCCCGCTTCATAGATCGAGACTTCCTCCGCCGTATCGAGGCGACAGGTCACCGGCACTTCGATGCGTTCGCCGTCCTTGCGGTTGATGACCAGCGTGAGGTCCGCGCGCGGCTTGCGCTCGCCGATCACATCGAAGGTTTCCGTGCCGTCAATCTTCAGCGTGACGCGATTCGTACCCGGCTTGAATTCCAGCGGTAACACGCCCATGCCGATCAGGTTGGTACGGTGAATGCGTTCGAAGCCTTCCGCCACGATCGCTTCCACGCCGGCAAGACGCACGCCCTTGGCCGCCCAGTCGCGCGACGAACCCTGGCCGTAATCGGCGCCTGCAATGATGCACAACGGCTGCTTGCGTCCCATGTAGGTTTCGATGGCTTCCCACATGCGCATGACCTTGCCTTCCGGTTCGACGCGCGCCAGCGAGCCCGGCTTCACCGTGCCGTCGGTGTTCTTCACCATTTCGTTCTTCAACGTGGGGTTGGCGAAGGTGGCGCGCTGCGCAGTGAGATGGTCGCCGCGATGGGTTGCATACGAGTTGAAGTCTTCCTCGGGCAAGCCCATCTTCGCGAGATACTCGCCTGCCGCGGAATCCGCCAGGATCGCGTTGGACGGCGACAGGTGATCGGTCGTGATGTTGTCCGGCAGCACCGCCAGCGGACGCATGCCCTTGAGCGTACGCTCGCCTGCAAGCGCGCCTTCCCAGTACGGCGGACGGCGGATGTAGGTCGACATCGGACGCCAGTTGTAGAGCGGGCTTATCGATGTGGACGCGGCAGCGCGATGCTCGAACATCGGGATGTAGACCTTGTTGAACATTTCCGGCTTCACGCTGGCCTTGACGATGGCATCGATCTCTTCATCCGTCGGCCACAAGTCCTTGAGCATGATCGGCTTGCCGTTGGCATCGGTACCGAAGGAATCGCGCTCGATGTCGAAGCGCACCGTGCCGGCGATTGCATATGCGACGACCAGCGGCGGCGACGCGAGGAAGGCCTGCTTCGCATACGGGTGGATGCGGCCGTCGAAGTTGCGGTTGCCGGAGAGCACGGCGGTGGCGTACAGATCGCGGTCGATGATCTCCTGCTGGATCTTGGGATCGAGCGCGCCGGACATGCCGTTGCAGGTGGTGCAGGCAAACGCGACGATGCCGAAGCCCAGCTTTTCCAGTTCCGACTTCAGACCGGCTTCTTCCAGGTAAAGCTCCACCGCCTTCGAGCCGGGCGCAAGCGAGGTCTTCACCCACGGCTTGCGGGTCAGGCCGAGGCGATTCGCATTGCGTGCCAGCAGCGCGGCGGCGATCACGTTACGCGGGTTGCTGGTGTTGGTGCAACTGGTGATGGCGGCAATGATGACTGCGCCGTCCGGCATCTGACCGGGCACTTCTTCCCACTTGCCGGCGATGCCCTTGGTGGCGAGGTCGGTGGTTGCCACACGTGCATGCGGGTTCGACGGGCCGGCCATATTGCGCACGACGGAAGACAGGTCGAACTTCAGCACGCGTTCGTACTGCGCGTTCTTCAGCGTATCGGACCACAGGCCTGCTTCTTTCGCATAGGTCTCGACGAGCTTCACTTGCTCTTCGGTACGGCCGGTAAGCTTCAGGTAGTCGAGGGTCTGCTGGTCGATGGAGAACATCGCGGCAGTTGCGCCGTATTCCGGCGCCATGTTGGAGATCGTTGCGCGGTCACCCAGCGTGAGCGACGAGGCGCCTTCGCCGTAGAACTCCAGGTAGGAGCCGACCACCTTCGACTTGCGCAGGAACTCGGTGAGCGCCAGCACGATATCGGTAGCGGTGATGCCGGGCTGGCGTTTGCCGGAGAGTTCGACGCCGACGATTTCCGGCAGGCGCATCCACGAAGCGCGGCCGAGCATGACGTTCTCGGCTTCGAGGCCGCCGACGCCGACGGCAATCACGCCCAGCGCATCGACATGCGGAGTGTGGCTGTCGGTACCGACGCAGGTATCGGGGAAGGCAACGCCGTCGATCGCATGGATCACCGGCGACATCTTCTCCAGGTTGATCTGGTGCATGATGCCGTTGCCTGCCGGGATCACGTCCACGTTCTTGAACGCTTCCTTGGTCCACTCGATGAAGTGGAAGCGGTCTTCGTTGCGGCGATCTTCGATGGCGCGGTTCTTCTGGAAAGCCTGCGGATCGAAACCACCACACTCGACGGCCAGCGAATGGTCGACGATCAATTGCACCGGCACGACGGGATTGACCTTGGCCGGGTCACCGCCCTGGTCGGCAATCGCATCGCGCAGGCCGGCGAGGTCCACCAGCGCCGTCTGGCCGAGGATGTCATGGCACACGACGCGCGCAGGGAACCACGGAAAGTCGCGCTCGCGCTTGACCTCGATGATCTGCTTCAGGCACTCGGTGAGGATGGCGGGCTCGCAGCGGCGCACCAGGTTTTCGGCATGCACGCGGGAGGTATAGGGCAGCTTGTCCCAGGCGCCCGGCTGGATGGCTTCGACAGCGGCACGCGCATCGAAGTAATCCAGCTTGGTGCCCGGCAGGGGTTTGCGGTATGCGTTGTTCATGGTCGGCGTGAATTGAAGATGTTCAGGTGAAAAAGCCCGCCACGTTTCATGGCGGGCTTTGCGCTTTTATTTGCGATCCTTGATCGGCACAAATTTGAGATCTTCCGGGCCGACATAGTTCGCGCTCGGGCGGATGATCTTGTTATCGATGCGCTGCTCGATGATATGCGCCGACCAGCCGGAGGTACGCGAGATCACGAACAGCGGCGTGAACATCGCCGTCGGTACACCCATCATGTGGTACGACACGGCAGAGAACCAGTCGAGGTTCGGGAACATCTTCTTGATTTCCCACATCACCGATTCAAGGCGTTCGGCGATGTCGAACATCTTGGTCGAGCCGGCTTCCTGCGACAGATTGCGCGCGACTTCCTTGATGACCTTGTTGCGCGGGTCGGAGACGGTGTACACCGGGTGGCCGAAGCCGATCACGACTTCCTTGTTCTCTACGCGCTTGCGGATGTCGGCTTCTGCTTCGTCCGGATTGTCGTAACGCTTCTGGATTTCGAATGCGACTTCATTCGCGCCGCCGTGCTTCGGGCCGCGCAGCGCGCCGATCGCGCCGGTGATGGCGGAGTACATGTCGGAACCCGTGCCGGCGATGACGCGGCCGGTGAAGGTCGATGCATTGAACTCGTGCTCGGCATACAGGATCAGCGATACGTGCATTGCCTTGACCCACAGCTCGGACGGCTTCTGGCCGTGCAACAGGTGCAGGAAGTGGC
>DASVLM010000376.1:0-8819 GCA_036384875.1 Noviherbaspirillum sp. | reverse complement strand
CAGCTTTACTGCCACTAGTGGCCTGAAGATGGATAACGATTTCATCGAGTTCCATGCGCGCTTCGGTGGCGTGTCGCGGGAAATTTCGATTCCTGTTGATAACGTCGTTGCAATCTATGCGCGCGAGAACGGGCAGGGAATGGCGTTTGAAGTTACGCCGCCCACTGGCGATGAAGAGCAGGCCGACGATGCATCGAGGAGTCCGTCGCTGGCAGCAGTGCCTGCGGCACATTCCGAGCAGCAGACCACTTCGGACTCCGGTGACCCTGGCGACAACACCGATCCGCCAAAAAAAGGCGGTCGGCCCACACTAACCCGGATCAAATAAAGTACAATACGGGTCTTTCGCTTTCCGCCGGCTTAGCTCATCTGGTAGAGCAGTTGATTTGTAATCATCAGGTGGCGGGTTCGAGTCCTGCAGCCGGCACCAATAAAAAGCCCGCACTGAATTCAGTGCGGGCTTTTTTCATTTGCGCTGCTTATTCACGTCGACGCGTGAATTGCTTCAGTCTGATGCTTCAGTCTGCGACCTTCATGCCGCTCCAGCGTGGTGCCAGTGCGTGAGGCACGTCGAACAGGTCCAGCACCCTCGCGACGGTATGGTCGACCATCTCATCGATTGTTTGCGGACGATGATAGAAAGCAGGAAGAGGGGGGAAGACGATGCCGCCCATTTCGGTGACCGCTGTCATATTGCGCAGGTGCGCAAGGTTGAAGGGTGTTTCTCGCACCATCAATACGAGACGGCGGCGTTCCTTCAGTACAACATCTGCTGCCCGGGTGACGAGGTTGTCCGACAATCCATGCGCAATAGCGGCAAGCGTTTTCATCGAGCATGGCGCGATTACCATGCCGTCGGACCGAAATGAGCCGCTGGCAATCGCCGCGCCAACGTCGCGCACGCTGTAAGTCACATCGGCCAGCGCTTCAACATCCTTGCGGCCGAGATCCAGTTCCTGGTGCAGATTCAATACGCCGGCATCAGAGATCAGCAAATGTGATTCGATGTCTGGCATCGAATACAAAATCTGCAGCAAACGCACACCATACACGGCGCCAGTGGCCCCGGTAATCGCGACGATCAATCGGCGGGACGGCATTGGATGCCGCGTAGCCTGATCAGGCCTTCAGCATGGATTGCAGTTCACCGGATTCGTACATCTCGGTCATGATGTCAGCGCCGCCGATGAATTCGCCCTTGACGTAAAGCTGGGGAATCGTCGGCCAGTTGGAGTATTCCTTGATACCCTGACGGACATCCGCGTCTTCCAGCACGTTGACTGTCACCACGTTATCCACGCCGCAGGCTTGCAGCAGTTGAATGGCACGGCCGGAAAAGCCGCATTGCGGGAACTGTGCCGTACCCTTCATGAAGAGCACCACGTGGTGCTGGGTAACGGTTTCCTTGATCCAATTTTGTACGTCGCTCATAGCCTTGCCTCGAAAAGTTCACAATGGAACCATTATATGTAAAAGCGGAAGACACCGCCGCGCACGGCGGCGTTCCTTGATCCAGCATATGGGCGCAATGCCTTGAAAGACAACGCACGCAAGAGTCCCGGCGCCCTCGTGCAAAAATGATATTTCTTTAACCCCGCAACTTGGCAAATGCAGCCGCCATCGCGGTATTTCCTGCCGGCTGGCGCGTCTGCTGATGCTGAGCCATGCGTCGTGAGTCGTTGCGATCGCCGCGCTGCTCCGGGCGCGCGCCAGCCGGCGCCGGCTCGTCCGCCAGGCGCATCGTCAGCGCAATGCGGCGGCGCTTCTCGTCGACTTCCAGCACCTTCACTTTGACCACCTGGCCGGCCTTCACCACGGTATGCGGATCGCGCACGAACGTATTCGACAACGCGGAAATATGTACGAGGCCGTCCTGATGCACGCCGATATCGACGAACGCACCAAAGGCGGCCACATTTGTCACCACGCCTTCGAGAATCATGCCAGGTTGCAGATCCTTGAGATCCTCCACACCTTCCTTGAACGTTGCGGTGGTGAATTCGGGACGCGGGTCGCGACCCGGCTTCTCGAGTTCCTTGATGATGTCGGTAATGGTCGGCACGCCGAATTTCTCGTCGGCGTACTTGGCGGGCGTGAGCGACTTCAGCAGCTTGCCGTCACCGATCACGCTTTTCACGTCCTTCTTGATGTCAGCAAGAATTTTCTCGACCACCGGATAGGATTCGGGGTGCACTGCGGACGCATCCAGCGGATTCTCGCCATTCATGATGCGCAAGAAGCCTGCCGCCTGTTCGAAGGTCTTGTCGCCCAGGCGTGGTACGGCAAGCAGGTCGGCGCGCGAGGTGAACATGCCTTTCATGTCGCGATAGTTCACGATGCTCTGCGCGACGCTCGCGTTCAGACCGGACACGCGCGCCAGCAAAGGCGCAGAAGCGGTGTTCACATCCACGCCCACCGCGTTCACGCAATCTTCCACCACTGCATCGAGCGAGCGCGCAAGTTGCGTTTGGCCAACGTCATGCTGGTATTGGCCGACGCCGATCGACTTGGGTTCGATCTTCACCAGTTCGGCCAGCGGGTCCTGCAGGCGGCGTGCAATTGATACCGCGCCGCGCAGCGACACGTCGAGTTCAGGCAATTCCTTGGATGCGTATTCCGACGCCGAGTAGACCGAAGCGCCGGCTTCCGACACCACGATCTTGGTCAGCTGGAGTTCCGGATGCCGTTTGATCAGGTCTTGCGCCAGCTTGTCGGTTTCGCGCGACGCCGTGCCGTTGCCGATGGAAACCAGCGCGACGTTGTGCTTGCGCGCGAGCAGGGCCAGCGTATGAAGCGAGCCTTCCCAGTCGTTGCGTGGTTGGTGAGGATAGATCGTCGAGGTATCGACCACCTTGCCGGTTGCATCTACCACCGCAACCTTCACGCCGGTACGCAGGCCGGGGTCGAGACCCATTGTTGCGCGAGGACCGGCAGGTGCCGCAAGCAGCAGGTCTTTCAGATTGCGGGCGAAGACATTGATCGCTTCCGCTTCCGCCCGTTCGCGCAGGCTGGTCATGAGTTCGGTTTCGAGGTGCATGAACACCTTTACCCGCCACGTCCAGCGCACGGTGTCGGACAGCCATTTGTCCGCCGGTCGTCCCTGGTTGCTGATGCTGAAGCGTACTGCGATGCGGCCTTCGCAGGGATTGTGCGGCGCGTCCCACTTCGGCTTTTCTTCTTCGGTGTCGAGGCGCAGCGATACGTTGAGGATTTCCTCGCGGCGACCACGGAACAATGCCAGGGCGCGGTGCGAGGGAATGGTCGAAATGGTTTCGGAATAGTCGAAATAATCGGCGAATTTTGCGCCGGTGTCTTCCTTGCCTTCGACCACCTTCGATTCGACGATGCCATGGTCCGTCAGGTATTCGCGCAGCGTCTGCAGCAGTGTTGCGTCTTCCGCAAAGCGTTCCATCAGGATCTGACGCGCACCGTCAAGCGCTGCCTTGGCATCCGGTACGCCCGGGTTGTCGCCATTCGGCGTGGTGAAGGCCGGCTTGAGGTATTTCGCCGCCTCTTCTTCGGGATTCAACGCGGGATTCGCCAGTAGCGCATCGGCCAGCTCGGTCAGGCCGGCTTCGGCGGCGATTTGCGCCTTGGTGCGGCGCTTCGGTTTGTACGGCAGATAAAGGTCTTCAAGGCGGGTCTTGTCTTCCGCATGAGCAATTGCGTCGAGCAGTTCCGGCGTCATCTTGCCCTGTTCCTCGATGGACGCAATGATGGCTGCGCGGCGGTCTTCCAGCTCGCGCAGATAGCGCAGTCGCTCTTCGAGCAGGCGCAGCTGTATGTCGTCCAACCCGCCGGTTGCTTCCTTGCGGTAGCGTGCGATGAACGGCACGGTCGCGCCTTCGTCGAGCAGGGCGACGGCGGCGGCAACCTGCGCCGGCTTGGCGTTGAGTTCAATGGCAAGGCGTTGTTCGATGGATGGCAGCATGGAAGTCAAAGAGGAAAAAACAAGCAAATGATGATACGCAAATCGAGGGATTGTGCCAGTCTTGACAGGTTCTAGGTTTTGCGTCCGCCGGTGACGCGTTCGATGCCGGCAAGATCGGCCCAGCTTTGCACTTCTGCAAATTCCGACGAGGCCAGCAGGGCGCGCACGGCAGCCGACTGGTCGTAACCGTGTTCCATCAGCAGCCAGCCGCCCGGAGCAAGTCGTTCATTTGCGCCGTTGATAATGATGCGCAGCGCGGAAAGGCCGTCGTTATGGTCGGTGAGAGCATCGACAGGTTCGAAGCGCAGGTCGCCTTGCGACAGATGCAGGTCTCCATTTGCAATGTAAGGCGGATTGGAAACGATGAGGTTGAAATGCTCGTTGCCCAATGCGCCATACCAGTCGCTTTGCAGGAACCGTACGTTGGCGCCATGCCGCCGGGCATTGCGTTCGGCAATCACCAGCGCGGCCGTATTGGCGTCGACAGCGGTGACCTTCGCATCCGCCCGCGCATGTGCGATTGCGACGGCGATAGCGCCAGAGCCTGTGCCGAGGTCGAGGACACTGCTGCGCTCCGGCATCCGGTTCAGCGCCAGTTCGACCAGCAATTCGGTTTCGGGGCGAGGGATCAGCACGTCGGGCGTGACGTGGAATGCAAGTCCGTAAAACTCCCGCTCACCGACGATATAGGCAATCGGTTCGCCGGCAAGGCGGCGGCGTATCAGCTCCGTTGCAGATCGAGTCTCATCATCATTCAACACGCGCTCGGATTGCGTGATCAGCTGAATGCGCGACAACTGCAATGCCTTGCCCAGCAGAATGCGCGATTCGAGTGCGGGCAAAGGTGCAGCGCGCAACGCAGCGCCGATGGTGCTGCCTGCTGCGATCGAAAACGAATCCTGCATGGCGAGGCCGGATCAGCGGCTGCGGCGCAGCGCGCTCCACAGCAGAACGACAGTGAAGATGCAGAACCAGATGAAGGACCAGGTCGGCGTCTGCAGGCCGAGAATCGGCGCGTACTCGGTCGTGCACAGGCCGTCTGCCTTGAACAGGAAAGGCAGCAGTTCAGCCGTCGGTATCTTGTTCAGCGAAGTTTCTAGCGGGTCGATGCCGCAGGAGATCGTGGGATGTGCCTTGATCCACAAATGCCAGCCGGCGACGCCGACACCGGACAGCGATGTCAGCGTTGCAAGCCAGGTGCCGCCGCGCGTCATGTTGTCCGGCAGGGCCGCGACAATGAAGCAGACCAGCGCGATCCCGATGTAGATGTAGCGCTGGATCACGCACAGCGGGCAGGGCAACATGTCCTTGCCGTGTTGAAGGTAGAGGGCAAAGCCGACGAGCGACAAGGCGATGATGCCGACGGCAAGGAGCAGGGTTTTGGTGTTTTTCATCGTGGCAGGACGTTGGTCAATATACTGGTCAGGATGGCAATCCCTGATTATGCCTCTTCCGCAAGTTGCGCGAGCTGTTCAGCCTGGTGCTCGGCGACAAGCGCGTTGGTCAGCTCCTCGATGTCGCCGTCCATGATGAAGTCCAGCTTGTACAGCGTGAGGTTGATGCGGTGATCGGTTACGCGGCCTTGCGGATAATTGTAGGTGCGGATGCGTTCGCTGCGGTCGCCGGAGCCGATCAGCGATTTGCGCGTGGCGGCTTCCTTCGCCTGTTGCGCGCGCGTCTGCATGTCCTTGATGCGCGCTGCGAGCACCTTCAGCGCGGACGCCTTGTTCTTGTGCTGGCTGCGGTCATCCTGGCATTCGACCACGAGACCGGTCGGGATGTGCGTGATGCGTACCGCGGAATCCGTCTTGTTGATGTGCTGTCCGCCCGCGCCCGAGGCACGGAAGGTATCGATGCGAATGTCGGCCGGATTGATGTCGACGTCGCCCACTTCATCGGCTTCCGGCATTACCGCCACCGTGCAGGCGGACGTGTGAATGCGTCCCTGCGTTTCGGTTGCCGGCACGCGCTGCACGCGATGGCCGCCCGACTCGAACTTCAGTTTCGAATACGCGCCCTGGCCGATGACGCGCACGATCACTTCCTTGTAGCCGCCGATTTCCGACGCCGATTCCGACACCATTTCCACCTGCCAGCGATTGCGCTCGGCGTAACGCGTGTACATGCGCAGCAGGTCGCCGGCAAACAGTGCCGCTTCATCGCCGCCGGTGCCGGCGCGGATTTCAAGGTAGATGTTGCGCTCGTCGTTCGGGTCTTTCGGCAGCAGCATCTTCTGCAGGTCGATTTCGATCTGTTCGATGCGTGCCTTGCCTTCGGCGATTTCTTCCTGCGCGAGGTCTTTCATGTCGGGGTCGGACAGCATCTCCTGTGCGCCCTTGATATCTTCACCAGCCTTCACGTAATCCCGGTAAAGCGCCGCCAGCGGCTCCAGTTCCGCGTGTTCGCGGGTGAGCTTGCGATAGTGTTCCATGTCGGCAGTGACGCCTTCCTGCATCAGCAGGTTGTTCACTTCTTCCAGCCTTTCGGTGAGCTGGTCGAGCTTGGCGAGCATTGAAGGCTTCATGTGGTGTGGCAACCTCGAAAGAGTCGGGGAAAACGGGAAAACGGAAAAACGCAGCAGTTTCCCGTGACGGGAAACGGAAGAAATTCCAGCTAGCGCTTGGTGCGGAAGAGTTGCGGCAGCAGGGCCGCAAGGCGGGCGCGTTCATCGCCCTGGGCATTGTGCAGCGCTTGCTGCGGACCGTGCAGGAACTTCGCGGTCAGGCCCTTGGAGAGCGCTTCGAGGACAGCGTCGATATCCTCGCCTTTGGCAAGCAGGCGTTTCGCACGATCGAGCTCGGCGATGCGGATCGTTTCGCTTGTCTCGTGCAGGTCCTGGATCACCGGCACGACGGCTCGGCTGTCGAGCCAGTGCATGAAGGATTGCACACGCGTTTCGATGATGGCCTCGGCTTGCGCAACGGCAGCCTGGCGATTCTCGATGCCGGTCTGCACTGCGGCGCCGAGGTCATCGACGGTGTAGAGGAAGACGTCGTCGAGGCGGCCGACTTCGGATTCGATGTCGCGCGGCACGGCGATGTCGACCATGAACATCGGCTTGTGACGGCGTGCCTTGATGGCGCGTTCGACCATGCCGAGGCCGATGATGGGCAGCGTGGAAGCGGTGCACGACACGACGATATCGAACTTCGCCAACTGGTCGGGTAGCTCGGCGAGGCGGATTGCGCGGCCATTGAAGCGATGCGCCAGCGATTCGCCGCGCTCCATGGTGCGATTGGCAATCGTCAGTGTCTTCGGCGTCTGTGCGGCGAAGTGGGTAGCGCACAACTCGATCATCTCGCCCGCGCCGATGAAGAGCACGTGCTGTTCGGAGATGCTGTCGAAGATGCGCTGCGCCAGACGCACGGCTGCCGCGGCCATCGATACGCTATGCGCGCCGATCTCGGTCGTGCTGCGCACTTCCTTGGCTACTGCGAAGGTGCGCTGGAACATCTGGTGCAGATAGGTGCCGAGCCCGCCCGCTGCTTCTGCATAGCGCACGGCATCCTTCATCTGGCCAAGGATCTGTGCTTCGCCGAGCACCATCGAGTCCAGGCCGGAGGCGACGCGGAACGCGTGGCGCACAGCGTTTTCCTGCGGCAGGGTGTAGAGGTAGGGGCGCAGCTCGCCGTAATTCAGCTTGTGGTACTGCGCAAGGAAATGCGCAGTGCTGTCGATCGCTGCATCGACACCGCCCGGCACATCGTGTGCGGCAGCGTAGAGTTCAGTGCGATTGCAGGTGGACAGGATGGCGGCTTCATCGGTCGAACCGCTTGCCGTGCCGCGCCCGAACCACGAGCGAGCAGCAGCGACCGCGTGACCGATCTGGTCCGCGGGAAAGGCCACTTTTTCGCGCAGGGACACCGGCGCGGTCGTGTGATTAAGGCCGACGGCAAGGAGATGCATTCGGAATTCGTGAGTCGCGATTCAGCCCGCATTATACGCCCATTGCCTCTGGGGAATGAGGTGCAAGGCGAGGTTGGCAGAGTGCTATTGCGCTTGCGCGCATACTCTCTGCGAAGACTTCGATTGTTCCTGGCGCAACAGGTTCATCAGGCCAATTCTTCGAGCCGGTAGCCGAAGCTGTAGACCGGCACGAGGCGGTAGCCATTTTCGGGAATCAGGCTGAGCTTGGTGCGCACGCGAGAGACATGCGTGTCGATCGTGCGCGACGGCACGCCCTCTTCGCGCGGCCATACGCTTTCCTGGATATAGGCACGCGACAAAGGGCGCCCGAGGTTGCGGAAGAGGAGTAATGCGACTGCGAATTCCTTGCGCGTCAGGATGATTTCCTTGTCGCCGTGCCAGGCGCGGGCGGTGTTTGCGTCAAAGGTGTAGCGGCCGAAGCGCAACGGTTCTGCATATGCTTCCGGATGTGCAACGGCCAGTAGGGCGGATACGCGCAAGGTCAATTCGTTGCGCCGGATGGGCGCGACGATATAGTCGTCCACGCCGGACCGCAGGATCGACACAGCATCCCCTTCCGCCGAACGGGCAACTGTTGCAAGGATGAGGATACGGGAATCAGTTGCCTCGCGTGCCAGGGTGACGAGGTCCGTTGCTGAGATGTCGGGCACTTGCCAGGTGGAGATCAACAGGTCGGATGCTTCGTGGCGCAGCTCGTCCAGCGTTGCCTTGCCTGTCGTGTGCATCGAGCAGGAATGGCCAAGGGCCGCAAGCGCACCGCATATTGTGGCAGCTTGATCGAGGTCGTTGTCGAGAACGGTAATGCGCATCCGTTGTCTCAGGGGTAAGTTGTTTGGCTGCATCTTACCAGCGCTGATACGGTGGCCAGAAGTCCAAGCGGTTGCGACATATGGCGTCAGGCGTTACTTGCTGCCAATCGTGGAAAGTTGGCCGTAGCGGATAAGGTGGGCTGTGCGGCGAT
>DASVLM010000375.1:0-2598 GCA_036384875.1 Noviherbaspirillum sp. | reverse complement strand
TCCGGCTGGAAGGCATCAAGGGTCGCGGCAACGCTTTCGTAGGGATTGCGCGCCAGCCGGATTTCCGGGTAGCCGGGACAGGCAAAGGTGTCGAGTCCGGCAGAATCGACGAGACGGACCTCATGGCCTCCGTTCTGCAGGCAGTTCCGGGTGGCTTTCAGGGTGTTGATGACGCCGTTGACTTGCGGCGCCGCTGCATCAGTCACGATGGCGATACGCATACTTCCGACAACTCCTCGACCCTTTCGGGCTTGTGATGCTTGACGATTTCCTGCCAGGTCACGAGCCGCAGCTCACCGGAAAATTCCTCGACCAGCGCCGACAGGCTTTCCACCCAATCGCCGTCATTGCAATAGGTGATACCGTCGATGTCGCGGATTTCCGGCTTGTGGATGTGGCCGCAAATCACGCCGTCGACGCCCTTCTTCCTTGCCTCACCGGCAAGCGCTTCCTCGAAGGAAGTGATGTAGCTCACCGCGTTCTTGACCTTGAGCTTCAGGTACTGCGACAGCGACCAGTAAGGCAGCCCGGCGCGGGCGCGCCAGTGGTTGAGCAGGTTGTTGATTTTCAGCGCCAGCGTGTAGAGATTGTCGCCAACATAGGCCAGCCACTTCGCGCAGGCGATCACACCGTCAAAGCGATCACCGTGCAGCACCAGCATGCGCTTGCCGTCGGCGGTAACGTGGATCAGCTCGTCGCGAATGCGGATGCCGCCGAAATCGAGGTCGATGAACTGCCGCACGACTTCGTCGTGGTTGCCGGGCACGAAGATCACGTTGGTGCCCTTCCTGGCCTTTTTCAATACTGTCTGCACTACGTTGTTGTGGCTCTGGTCCCAGTACCAGCGCCGGCGCAGCTGCCAGCCGTCGATGATGTCGCCGACCAGGTAGAGCGTTTCGGATTCCGTCGCGCGCAGGAATTGCAGCAGGCGCTTGGCCTGGCAGCCGGTGGTACCGAGGTGCACGTCCGAGATCCAGATCGTGCGGAAGCGTGTCACCTCTTTTTTTCCGTGTGACGGCTTCATGAACTGCGGTTCGAGGAAGCCATCAGCGGGCTTCATGCTGCGCTCCCGTCTTTCATGTAACGACGGGCGTAGCGTTCATCCAGTCGGTCCAGCGGCAGCAAGAGGAACAGGTCGGCACTGTTGAAGTCGGCGTCCCATGCAGGGTCGCCGCAAATCCAGGCGCCGCTGCGCATATAGCCTTTGAGCAGCGCCGGCACCTGGACCGGCTGTTCAGCGTGCAAGTCGTGAATCGGAAAAGGAACATGCGGCGTTACGCGATATTCCGGCGGCGCGAGATGCGTTTCCGAAAGCGCCTGGCAAACCGCTACTGCATTGTGCCCGCCGTCGGCAAGGCTGATGCTGGCGCAGCCGATAAGGTATTCGCAGCGCTCGCGGCGCATATAAGCGGCGATGCCTGCCCACAGCAGCATGATGACTCCGCCGCTGCGATAGTCGGGATGGATGCACGCGCGCCCGGCTTCTACCATGCGGCTGCGGATATTTCCAAGGCGCGTCAGGTCGAACTCGCCTTCCGAATAGAAGCGGCCGATCTCGCGTGCCGCACTCGGGCTCAGGAGACGATAGGTGCCAACGACTTTCAGTGTGCTTGTATCGCGGACGATCAGGTGGTCGCAATGCGCGTCGTATTCATCCGCATCCAGGCCATCATCATTGGCCAGCGCGTTCAGGCCCATCGCCTCGATGAACACCTTGTAGCGCAGGCGCTGAACCTCGCGCACTTCTTCGCGCGTGGTGGCAATACTCAGGGAAAGTTTCGGAAAACTGACGCCGGCTTCGGCAGTGGTATTGAGAAGTCGCATTCCTCGTCCTCGGTGATTCGACGGACGAAGCGTAGCGAAGGAATACTTCAGCGAAATGACGGGTTGATGTCAGTTCGATGACACGGCAACACCCGAGGTGCCGGATGTTGCCGCTGAGGGAGCATGCTCTTATTTGCTCTTGTTACTTGCTCTTGTTATTTGCTTTTCTTCGGACGGCCGGCCTTGAGCACCGGCAGGCTCGCCACGATTTCTTTCAGCTTCTCGATATCGAGCTGCCGCACCAGCGACACGCCGACGCGCAAGAGTTCGCTCTTCTTCACAGCCAGGCCCGCCTTCAGGCAAGCCTTCTTCACTTCACCGAGACCGGCGTATTCATCTTCCGGCATGGTGAAGCTGTCGCGCACCAGTTTCGGCTTGCGCACTTTTTCCTTCGCCTCTACTGGCTTCTCGCTTGCTGCTGCCTTGGCCTTGGTTTTCTTCGGCTCAGTCTTGGCGGTTGCTGCGGCGTCGAGCGTCTTGGCAGGTTTTTTCACCGGCACCGGTTTCTTGACCTGCGTAGCGGGCAGCTTGGCGATTTTCTTTTTCGGGGTTGCGGTAGGTTCAGCGGCGGCAGGAGCGGTAGGCATGTCGGTCCTCGATGTGGTTTTGGTATAAACAATATAAATCATTTATTCTTTTTCTGCAAACCCGTGTACCGGCCGAGCCGGCGCATATTCTGGATCTTGAAATCAAGGTTCATGAGCGCGTCATATTCGAGGTTCAAAATTTCCATAAATCAATATTTCGAACCCAAAGGAAAAGTCATGACCGCCA
>DASVLM010000374.1:0-12616 GCA_036384875.1 Noviherbaspirillum sp. | reverse complement strand
TACCGGAAGCGACTGGCGAAGTCAGCGTCAACGTGCGTGGCGTGTTTGCCGACGGTACCCAGCTGAAGGATGCCTACAGCGGCCGCAGCGCGACGGTGAAGGACGGAACGGTAAAAATCAAATCGGACGGCATGCTGCTGTTGGAGAACGCTTGAAATGAATCGCCATGACATCCTCGTGGTCGGCGGCGCCGGCATCGATACCATCGTGCGCGTGCCTTCGCTGCCGCTGCCGGTGGTCGATTCCATCGGCGTGCCGCCGATTCGCGATTACGTCGCCCACACTGGCAACGGCGTCGCGCTCGGCTGCCATGCGCTCGGACTGAAAACCAAATTCATCGACTTCATCGGCGATGACATCGAAGGCCGCATGATCCTCGACCGCTATCGTCAGACCGGCCTTGATTTCAGCTATTTGCTCCATGAAAGCGGCACACGCCGCAGCGTCAACCTGGTCGACAATGAAGGACGGCGGCTGTCCCTGTACGACGCCCGCCACCCGCACTCGCTGCGCATGCCGCGCGAGTTCTGGCTGCCCTTCCTGCGGTCCGCACGCCACGCGCATTTCTCCATCATGCCGTGGGCGTGCGAACTCTACGACGACGCGATCGCGCTCGGTATCCCGGTCTCGACCGACCTGCACGACTGGGATGGCGACAACCCCTACCATCGCGAATTCGCGCTGCGCTCCGACCTCGTCTTCCTGAGCGCAGCCAACCTCGGTGCGCGGCGCGAAGCAGTGATGCGCGACATCCTGCAGCGCGGCCGGGCCAAGGCGGTAATCGTGATGGCAGGAGGCGAAGGTAGTTCGCTGCTGGTGCGCGGCGAGGAGCAGGTGCAACGTTTCGGCTGCGCAGAGCTGGGACGCGACATTGTCGACACCAACGGCGCCGGCGATTCCTTCGTGTCGGCCTTCCTCTACTCCTGGCTCGACGGCAAGCCGTTCGACGCCTGCATGAAGGCAGGCGCGATCTCGGGCGCGTATGCCTGCGGCTGCATCGGCACGCACGAGGAATTCATTACGCCGGAATTGTTGCAACGCCACGCCGGCGTGTGAAGCACTTGCTGGTCAATTGACGTTGTCTTCCGGCGTGTGCTCGGCAACCCGATTCCTGCCTTCAGCCTTGGCGCGGTAGAGTGCAGCGTCGGCGTGCGCAAGCAATTCCTGCGGCTCGTTGCGCGGCGTCGGCATCATGGCTGCGACGCCGAAGCTGGCCGTCACGACCTGCGCAGCGACTGAATACTCATGCGTGATCCGCATCTGCTCCACCGCAGCCCGCATGCGATCGGCAATCAGGGCCGCATCTTCCAGCGTGGTGTCGGGCAGCAGCACGACGAATTCTTCGCCGCCGAAGCGCGCCACCAGGTCCGATGAACGCTGCGGCACCGCCGCCAGCGCACCCGCCACTTGCTGCAGGCAGCTGTCCCCGGCGGGATGGCCGTAGTGGTCGTTGTACGCCTTGAAGCTGTCGACATCGACCAGGACCAGCGCCACCGATTGCAACTCGCGGCGCGCCCTGCCCCATTCCAGCGCCAGCCGGCGGTCGAATTCGCGCCGATTCGGCAACTTTGTCAATGCATCTTCAGCAGACAGGCGCTCCAGCAGCTCGACCGCATCGCTCAGTTCGCGATTGCGCTCCAGCTCGCGCGCGCGGGCGAAATAGGCGCGTCGGCGGTCCTGGTCCATGCGCACATTGGCGATCAGGCTGATGGCGACCGCGGCGAAAAAATACAGCCAGTTGTTGAACGCAACTTCCGGCGGCATCGTTGCGATGCCGTACAAGGAAACAGCATAGACGATGCCGAGCACCACGGAAGTCATCGTCGCGCTGCGAAGACGCTGCGCCAGCACGATGTTGGCGAACAGGACGACAAGCGTGATGCCGGTCTGGTAATGCGCTGCGTTGGGATGCGTGCTGAGCGCGGCGATGACAGGCAGGCTGGCGCCGGACGCAACGGTGATGACGGCCAGCACAAGTTCGCGGTGCAGCGGCGAAGCCAGTTTGCGATAGCTGAAGGTACCTGCCAGCATGAGCGGAATCACCAGCAGGAAGCGTATTGCCCACGCAACTTCCCAGGCATCGGGAATCATCACGCGGTCGCTGAGGGCAAATGCACCATACAGCGCAATCGCGGCCAGGCCGGTGCGTTCGATGCGGTGCGTCCGCATGCGTTCGACTTCGGCCTGGAAGGCCGTTTCCATGCGGGCGGAGAATTGCCGGTTCTGGGTCCAGAAATGGCGCTCGGGCTCTTCGCCCGGGACGGAAGGACTGCTGTTGTGCGTGGCGTCGCCGGACATGTGCAGAACCTGAAGGGATAGGCTGTTTAGCTTATCCCTGCGGGTAGTGTCTGTCCAGTGCAAGCGCCGCCGGCAGGAAACATGCTGGCGGTCGCTGTCGCGTGCAGTCTTACTTGGTGTGGGAAATCATCGGCGTTGCCGCTACTGCTTCCTCGACTTCGTCCTGCTCGTCTTCGTCGGCGCCAGCCAGCGGCGTCGCTGCGGTATGCGTCAGGATGCCGCGTTTGGCCTGGCGCTGCAGTTCGGCGAAGGGGCTCGAGCGATTCAGCGAAACGCCGACAGCCAGCATGTCGATCAGCAGCAGCAACAGGATGCGCGACACCATCGGGATATGCGACGGGTTGCCTTCGTCATGCTCGATCGCGAGCGTGAGATGCGCGCGGCGCGCCAGCTGCGAATTGCCCGGCGCCAGCGCGATGATGGTCGCGCCCGAGGCGGCCGCCGCTTCGACTGCCGGTGCGAGGTGGCGCAGGCGGCCGGAGTTGGAAATGATCACCGCGACATCGGTCGGCTTGAGCAGCGAGGCCGCCACTTCCTGCAGTTGCGGATCGGTATAGGCGGTCGACGGGATGCCGAGCCGGAAGAATTTCTGCTGCGCGTCTTCGGCAACCAGGCCGCAGCTGCCGAAGCCGTAGAAGTCGATGCGCGTCGCCTGGCCGATTGCTTCGATGGCGCGCGTGAGCACGTCGGCATTGAGGTTGTCGCGTACTTCGAGCATCGCGGAAACGGTGTTGTCGACCACCTTCACGCCGACGTCGAGCGAGGAATCGCCGACGTGCACCTGGCTGTGCGCGACCGGCACGGTGCCGGTGACGCCGGATGCCAGCTTCAGCTTGAAGTCGGCCAGGCCCTGGCAGCCGAGCGTGCGGCAGAAGCGGATCACGGTCGGCTGGCTGACTTCGGCGCGGCGCGCGATTTCGGAAATCGGATCGCTCATCACCGAGCGCGGATGCGACAGGATGAGGCTGGCGACCTTCTGTTCCGCCGGCGACAGTTGGGGCGTGACCTTGCGGATGCGTTCGAGGATGGGCACCGCATTGCCGCCGCCGAGATGCTCGGCAAGGATGGCAGCCACGCCGACGAAGGCGGGGTAAGGCGCGGTGATGACGTAGGTCGGGATCTGCCCCATGTAGCCGGCGAAGCGGCCCTTGTTTTCGAAGCGCACACGGAACGGCGAGCGCGCGAAATATTCACCCAGGCGCGGCACCACGCCACCGCCGATATAGATGCCGCCGAGCGTGCCGAGGGTGACGGCGACGTTGGCCGCCACCGTGCCGAGCATGCTGCAGAAGCATTCCACCGCTTCCATGCACAGCGGGTCAGCGCCGGACAGCGCGCGCTGCACGATGTCCGGCGTGCCGATGGCGGCGGGATTCTGCTTGCGATAGGCGGCGAGCGCCTTGTAGATCATTTCGATGCCGGGACCGGACACGAGGCGTTCAGCGGAAACGTGCGGCCAGGTCTTCCAGCAGTAATCCAGGATCGCCACTTCTCGTTCGTCCATCGGCGAGAAGGCGACGTGGCCGCCCTCGCTGCCGAGAGCGATCCAGCGGCCTTCGGTCGGGATCAGGCCGCCCACGCCGAGGCCGGTGCCGGCGCCGACCAGGCCGATCACGCCGCCCGGGCGCGCCTTGCCGCCGCCGATCTGCTGGACGTGACTCTGTTCGAGGTGGGGCAGCGCCATCGCCAGCGCGGTGAAATCGTTCACCACCAGCAGCGTGTCGAAGTTCAGGCGGCGGCGCGTGGCTTCGATCGAAAACTGCCATTTGTGGTTGGTCATCTTCACTTCATCGCCGTCCACCGGGTTGGCAATGTCGATCGCGGCGTGGCGCACCGGCGGGTTGCCTGCCTGCGCCAAGTAGGCTTCGCAGGCATCTGCAAATTCTTCGTAGTCGGCGCAGCGCAGCACGATGATGGTATCGATCTGGCCGGGCGCGCGCTCCAGCGCGAAGCGGGCATTGGTGCCGCCGACGTCAGCCAGCAGACGGGGGCCGTCGAGGTAATCGTTCGGCTGCGCGTCTCGTTGCGTGTGGGGTGTAGATGACATGAATGACTTTCGGATATGCAGTTAATGAACCAGGCCCGCCTGGTCCCGATACGTTTTCCGCGCCGCCTTGGCAAAACTCGCAAGGCTCGTATCTTAACGCGGATATGGATGACGAAATTTCAACTTCAGCATCAATTCGGCCATCCCGTGTAGTTTTGCTTCAAACGTCTTGCTGCCGTCGCGGCTCATTCCCCGAAAAACCGCTTGTGCCCGCCCTCCGTTAGACGAAACACCATGCTGTGGCGCCAAGACTTGTATTAAATTAAAACTTATATTGCAATCTTAATGTAGCTTTACTACAATTGCAAACGCGTCGATGCGATTTTGAGTAAAAGTTATAGCAAACTCGGCTGCGCGATGTAGTTTTACTATTTTATCAGGGATGAATGTCCGGTAAGCAACAATAGAACGACGGGCATTTGAAAGTGAACCGCCCGCATGTACAGGATGCGGGCACCTCGTTAATTCAAGGAGACGTAATGAACGTGAAGCAGGCAATCAAGTCGGTATTCGTGGCAACTGCGCTGATGTCCGCATCGGCAGCCATTTACGCTGCAGAAGTGGAAGTGCTGCACTACTGGACTTCCGGCGGCGAAGCCCGCTCCGTCGCTGAGCTGAAGAAAATGATGGAAGCCAAGGGCATCACCTGGAAGGATTTCGCAGTGGCAGGCGGCGGCGGCGAAAACGCCATGACCGCGCTGAAGGCTCGCGTCATCGCTGGCAGCGCACCGACCGCTGCGCAGATCAAGGGACCGTCGATCCAGGAATGGGGCCAGGAAGGCGTGCTGGCTGACATCGACTCCGCAGCCCAAGGCTGGGACAACCTGCTGCCGAAGGTCGTCTCCAACGTCATGAAGTACAAGGGCCACTACGTCGCCGCACCGGTCAACGTGCACCGTGTGAACTGGCTGTGGGTCAACCCGGAAGTGCTGAAGAAGGCCGGCGCCAAGACGCCGACCAACTGGGATGAATTCTTCGACGCTGCCGAGAAGATCAAGAAGGCCGGCATGATCGCCGTCGCGCACGGCGGCCAGCCGTGGCAGGACGCGACCGTGTTCGAATCCGTCGCCCTCGGCGTCGGCGGCGCGGACTTCTACAAGAAGGCGTTCGTCAACCTCGACCAGGGCACGCTGAACAGCCCGACCATGGTCAAGGCCTTCGACACGCTGGGCAAGATCAAGCAGTACATCGACAAGGATGCCCCCGGCCGCGACTGGAACCTGGCAACCGCCATGGTCATCAACGGCAAGGCCGGCATGCAGTTCATGGGCGACTGGGCCAAGGGTGAATTCACCGCCGCCGGCAAGAAGCCGGGCACCGACTTCCTGTGCCTGGCCGCTCCGGGCACCGACAAGGCATTCACGTTCAACATCGATTCGATGGCGATGTTCAAGGTGAAGAGCCCGGATGCGCAGAAGGCACAGGCCACGCTGGCCTCGGCGATCATGAGCCCCGAGTTCCAGGAAGTGTTCAACCTGAACAAGGGTTCGATCCCGGCACGTGCAGGCGTTTCCCGCGCCAAGTTCGACAGCTGCGCCATCAAGTCGATGGATGACATGGACGCTTCCAACAAGGGCGGCGGCCTGGTGCCGAGCTGGGCGCACGGCATGGCCATGCCTTCCGCCACCCAGGGCGCGATGGTCGACGTGATCGCCAAGTTCATGAACTCCAACATGAGCTCGAAGGACGCTGCGGCAGCACTGGCAAAAGCGGCGAAGACGAAGTAATTTGATGTAACTGGCGCATGTGTTCCATGCGCCTTTGCTTCACCGCCGCTGCCGGTCCCCCACAGGAGCCCGACAGCGGCGTATTTGTCTGCACTGCCTACGTAACTTCCAAGCAACATCGCATCCGCCGGCCCGGCGCATGCGTGCTTCCGCTGACCCAGGAGATTCACATGTCAGACCACCCCGTTACCGTCACCGCAGCAGCACCGTCGGCTCGCGCTTTCGCGGCCGCGCCCGGGGGTAACACATCATCGCAAGGGCGCCTCGCCGCGTGGGCCGACAACTGGCTGCCGCGCATCGTGCTTTCGCCCACCATCGCGGCCTCGCTGCTGTTCGTCTACGGCTTCATCGGGCTGACCGCCTGGTTGTCACTGACCGAGTCGCACCTGATGCCTCGATTCGAATACGCCGGACTGGTGCAATACAAGGAACTGTTCGATATCGATCGCTGGTGGGTCGCCGCCGCCAATCTCGGCATCTTCGGCGGCCTGTTCATCGCGATCTGCCTTGCGCTCGGCCTCTTCATCGCCGTGCTGCTCGACCAGCGCATCCGCGCCGAAGGCGCGCTGCGCCAGATCTACCTTTATCCGATGGCGCTGTCCTTCATCGTCACCGGCACCGCCTGGAAATGGATCCTGAATCCCGGCCTCGGCCTGGAGAAAGTGATGCACGACTGGGGCTTCGCCGGTTTCACCTTCGACTGGCTGGTGAACCCGGACATGTCGATCTACACCGTCGTCATCGCCGGCGTGTGGCAGTCGTCCGGCTTCGTGATGGCGCTCTTCCTCGCCGGCCTGCGCGGCATCGATGACAGCATCATCAAGGCGGCGATGGTGGACGGAGCGAGCCTGCCGACCATCTACCTGAAGATCGTGATCCCGGCGATGCGCCCGGTGTTCTTCTCGGTGCTGCTGGTGCTGTCGCACATTGCAATCAAGAGCTTCGACCTGGTGATGGCATTGACGGCCGGCGGTCCCGGCACGTCGTCCGATGTGCCCGCCATCTTCATGTACCAGTTCTCGTTCACGCGCGGCCAGCTCGGCCTCGGCGCGGCGTCGGCCATGATGATGCTGATGACCATCCTCGCCGTGCTCGTCCCGCTCATGTATATGGAAACGAAAGGAAGCCGCCATGCACACTGAAGAGTCCCGGCCGCTATCCGCCGGCCGCATCGCCATCTACGTGCTGCTCGGTTTGATGGCGCTGTACTACCTTGTGCCGCTGTACGTGATGCTGACCACGTCGTTCAAGACGCTGGACGAAGTCCGCAGCGGCAACCTGCTCGACCTGCCTCGTCTGCCGACGATCGCTCCCTGGGTGAAGGCATGGCAGGAGGCCTGCACCGGCGTACGCTGCGACGGCCTCGCGCCCTTCTTCTGGAACTCGGTGAAGATGTGCGTGCCTGCGGTGCTGATCTCGACCCTGATCGGCTCGCTGAACGGTTACGTGCTCGCGCACTGGCGTTTCCGTGGTTCCGAAGTGCTGTTCACCGGGTTGATGGTCGGCTGCTTCATCCCCTTCCAGGTGGTGATCCTGCCAATGGCGCGAATGCTCGGTTACGCCGAACTGTCGAACACGACGACCGGCCTGGTGATCGTACACATCATCTACGGCATCGCGTTCACCACGATGTTCTTCCGCAACTACTACGTCTCGGTGCCGGATGAACTGGTGAAGGCGGCGCGCATCGATGGCGCCGGCTTCTTCATGATCTACAGCAAGATCATCTTCCCGCTCTCGCTGCCGATCTTCATGGTGTGCTTCATCTGGCAGTTCACGCAAATCTGGAACGACTTCCTGTTCGGCGTGGTGTTCGGCGGTTCGGATGCGCAGCCGATCACGGTGGCGCTGAACAACCTGGTCAACACTTCGACGGGTGTGAAGGAATACAACGTCAACATGGCGGCGGCGATCATTGCCGCGCTGCCGACGCTGCTGATTTACATGCTGGCAGGTAAATACTTCGTGCGCGGGCTGACGGCCGGCGCGGTAAAGGGATAAGTAGCAGGAAAACCTGCGCCGGCGGAGTACAGGCCACCGGCGCACGATTGGAGACGAAACAAAATGGCAAGCCTCTCTATACGCAATGTCCGCAAGGTCTACCCGAACGGGAATGAAGTCCTCAAGGGCATCAACATGGAAATCGACCATGGTCAGTTCCTGATCCTGGTCGGCGGTTCCGGCTGCGGCAAGTCCACGCTGCTGAACATGATCGCCGGCCTCGAAACGGTGTCGCACGGCGACATCATGATCGGCGACCGCGTGGTCAACAACGTGCCGCCGAAATCGCGCGACATCGCGATGGTGTTCCAGTCCTACGCGCTGTATCCGACGATGTCGGTGCGCGACAACATTTCCTTCGGCCTGAACATCCGCAAGGTGCCGAAGGATGAACAGAACAAGATCGTCGACCGCGTCGCCGAAACGCTGCAGATGAAGCACCTGCTCGACCGCAAGCCGTCGATGCTGTCCGGCGGCCAGCGCCAGCGCGTGGCGATGGGCCGCGCGATCGCGCGCGACCCGGCGCTGTTCCTGTTCGACGAACCGCTGTCGAACCTCGACGCCAAGCTGCGCGTGGAAATGCGCGCCGAGATCAAGCTCCTGCATCAGCGCCTCGGTTCCACCATCGTCTACGTCACGCACGACCAGATCGAAGCGATGACCCTGGGCGACCGCATCGCGGTGATGAAGGACGGCGTGGTGCAGCAGTTCGGCAGCCCGCAGGAAATCTACGACTCGCCGAGCAACCTGTTCGTAGCCGGTTTCATCGGTTCGCCGTCGATGAACTTCCTCAAGGGGAAACTGACGCAGCATGGCGCCGGCGCAGCCTTCGCGCTGGAGCACAACGGCACGACGACCCTGCTGCCGCTGCCCTCGCACCTCGCCGTGTCGAACTGGCTGGGCAAGGAAGTGGTGCTGGGCATTCGTCCCGAGCACATCACCGATGCGGAGAGCGCGCGCGCGTCCGGCGGCCACGACGGCTACGTGCCGACGGAAGTCGCCTGCACCGTCGAGCTGACCGAGCCGACCGGCCCGGACACCATGGTGTTCGCACGCTTCAACGGCGCCCGCGCCACCTGCCGCACACACCCGCGCGCAGCGGCGATGCCGGGTCAAAAAATGACTGTCGCCTTCGACTTGTGGAAGGCAGTTGTGTTCGATCCTGCAACGGAACAACGCATTTCGTAGAAAGCACTACGCGGACTGCCGCCTTTCCTCTACCATGGGAAGGCGGCAGCCGCTGACGTCAAGCAATAACAAGATCGCCCCCAGGCGACGGCTGCTTCGTAACCACGAGGAGACAATATGCAGCTGAACAAAATCAAGATCGGTTACCGCCTTGCACTCGGCTTCGGCCTGATGCTCATGATGATGGCGGGGATCACCGCCATCGCCGTGCTGTCGTCGAAACAGACGCGCGCCAACCTCAATCAAACCGTCAACCGCACCAAGGCAAAATCGGTGCATGTCGCTGCAATGCGGCAAAGTCTTTTCCGACAAGGCCTGCTTGCCCGCAACATCGGCCTGCTGACCGATCCTGCTGCCATGCAGACCGAGATCGGCAAGATCGTGACGGAGCAGAAGGCCTATGACACTGCCAGCGCGAAGCTGACCGAAGCGGGCCTGTCGAGTGAAGAGCAATCCATCATCGCCGAGATGAAGCAGCACGAGCAGAACATCGTGCCGCTGATGAAACAGGCGCAGGAATATGTCGCGGCGTTCAATGCGCGGCAGGCGATGCAGGTGCTGACCACGCAGGCCACGCCGATCCAGGACAAATGGCTGGCAGCGATCGATCGCATGGTGGACCTGCAGACGCGCCAGATCGAAGGCAACCTTGCCGAATTCGAAAGCGAGAGCAATCGCGCCAACCTGCTGATGATTGCGATCAGCGCCGTCTCGATGCTGCTGGCGGCAGGCGTGGGCTGGCTGCTCACGCGCAGCATCGTCACACCACTGCAGGAAGCGGTCGGCGTGGCGCGGCGCGTGGCGTCCGGCGACCTCGGGATGCATGTGGATGTGCACGGCAGCGATGAAACCGGCCAATTGCTGGCTGCGCTCAGCGACATGAATGCCAGCCTGACCGGCATCGTCGGCGGCGTACGCGAAGGTACCGATGCAATCGGCGTCGCCTCGCGCGAAATCGCGAGCGGCAATGCGGACCTGTCGGCGCGCACCGAGGCGCAGGCCGGCTCGCTGCAGGAAACGGCGGCATCGATGTCGCACCTCACCACGATCGTGAAACAGAACGCCGAGAATGCGGAGCAGGCCAACCGGCTGGTGATCGAAGCGTCGGAGCTGGCATTGAAGGGCGGCGACGTCGTCGGCCAGGTAGTGCAGACCATGGGCTCGATCAAGGACAGCTCGCGCCGCATCGTCGATATCATCGGCGTGATCGACGGCATTGCGTTCCAGACCAACATCCTCGCGTTGAATGCCGCGGTGGAAGCGGCACGTGCCGGCGAGCAGGGTCGCGGCTTCGCGGTGGTGGCGGCCGAGGTGCGCAACCTCGCGCAACGCTCCGCTTCGGCGGCCAAGGAGATCAAGGCACTGATCGACGATTCAGTGACGCGCGTTGATGGCGGTTCCAGGCTGGTGGACGATGCCGGCCACACCATGGAGCAGGTGGTCGAAGCGGTCAAGCGCGTCGCCGGCATCATGGGCGAGATCGCCTCTTCCAGCTACGAGCAGAGCAAGGGTATTGCGGAAGTCAACCAGGCGGTGACGCGCATGGACGACATGACGCAGCAGAATGCGGCGCTGGTCGAGGAAGCCGCAGCGGCTGCGCAAAGCATGCAGGAGCAGGCCGAGCGGCTGGTGCAGGCGGTGAGTGTGTTCCACCTGTCCGGCGCGAGTGCGAACACTACTGGTGCCACCGGTGCCTTCGGGGTGACTCGCGCAACCCGAGTTGCCGGCCCTGCTTCCGCGCCAGCCTTGATGTACGGCGGGAGATAATCACCGCACCTCGGCTGTTGCCGATATGACGAAGGCCATCCCCGCGATGGCCTTTTTCTTTTTGTCTCTCCGGCTGATTTGACAGCGTATTGAAAGTAAAAGGAAAGCGCTTTGCAAGACTGGCGCGCCTTTGTACCTCAGTCGGCTGGCAATCGACGCAGTACCGACTAGACTTCAAGCTCGAAGATTCTCTGCGTCCAGGTCGCCGTCCGCACATGGAATGAAGAATGGACGAACACACTGCATCGCGTGCCGATTGCAATCAATCGTGGACTGATCGGCTACCGCGTCCTGCTGATCCGCTCGAAGGATCAGTCGAAGTTCAGTGCGATACGCAGCCTCGCGGATCTGCAGCGTTTTTTCTTCGGGCTGCAAGCCCCTTTGGATGACGTACCGATCTTCGAGCACAACGGGCTGCAGGTCGTCAAAGGCAGCAGCTACGACGGTATGTTCAGGATGCTTGCCGCCGGCCGTTTCGATGCGCTGTCGCGCGACATCGACGAAATCGGATTCGAGTTCGAGAGGAAGGGCCGGGAACTGCCGGAGCTCGCCGTCGAAAACACCCTGCTCTTGCGTTACCCGTCGACCCGGTATTTTGTCGTCAGCCGCACCTTGGCTGGCCTGAAACTGGCGGCACGCATCGAAACGGGTTTGCGGCAGATGCAAGAAGACGGCAGCTTCGACGAGATGTTCCGCAAGTACAAGAGTGCGCCGCTGGAGCGGTTCGATATCTCGCACCGGCACGTGATCACGCTCGAGAACCCGCAGTTTCCTGTTACAAAAGAAGCCTTGCGGACGCTGTCGGCAACCCATGTCGGCTACCGGTTCCTACGTTGAAGCACTGTCGAGACGAAGCGCCTTTTGCATGTGCATTTCCACTGATGGCGTGGATGTAAAATCAACCAGCTTTTCGACTTGCACGCCTGCAAAACTGTCGTGCTCGTTAATGACCGCGACGAAAGCCACACCCGCTTCCAGAGCCGCAGCCAGGTCGCTGACCGAGTCGCCGAAAAATACAAGCGCCGCATCCGGGTGGCGCGCGGTGATCTGGCGCAGCGCATCTTCCTTCGGCGTTTCCTGTCCGTACACGCCGGTAAAATACATATCGAGTTTATGCCGTGCCAACTGCTCGTGCACTTCACTTTCAGGAGATGACGAACTGACATAGAAGGCGTATTGGGAATTCGCAATGAATTGCGCCACTCCCTCGACTAACGGAATTTCCGCAAGCACCCGATCCAGCTCAAGCGCGTAGCGCGACAGGTACGATGTGACGGCTTCCTCCCCCTCCCGATTGCCGAGGATGCTTTGCAGGATGTGGCGAATCTTGAGATCGCGGCGCGCACCCATATGGGCCAGGATGTAGGCACTGATTTCTTCATCATGGTCCCGATGCTCCGCGAACAGCGAAAGCATGGCCCGGTATTTGGCGAAATTCGATTTGACGATGACGCCATCAAGGTCGAGGACAACCGCTGCGACAGGAATTTGCATATTGCATCCGTAAAAAAGGCCCGCTCACGAGGAGCGGGCCAACCAAAGGAGACGAATATCAGAGATATTCGCTTACAACACCCTGCCGGCAATC